>CAYJBK010000032.1:0-9290 GCA_964368365.1 uncultured Candidatus Saccharibacteria bacterium | reverse complement strand
CAACACCCCGCCCAGGCGTGGAGTATTAGTATCTCTTTCGCTGTGAAGCTTGTTAAAAATCGGCGCTCCTCCCCCACCCAGTCCCTCTTTCCCAGATTTTTTCTTCCACATCTTGTGGGTATAGAAAAAGCTTATGAGAGGAGGTGCAACAAGGAGACCCACAAAGAAAGAGAAGGCTGCTGGAGCAAAGACTTTTACAACATCAAAAATCATGAAAATATATACCCGAAGAATCTAATCCGCGGCTCTGCTCCCTCATAATACAATGTCTACTCATAGTGTCGAGTTGAAAAGTAGACTCGTGTCCGCCGGACAAGCTCGGACATATCTGCAAAACGTCCCTCGGAGGTGTCACCCAGAATGACTGCAACAACAGGATGGTCTATCCCTACATCAAAGACCACACCCAGATTCCCTCCAGCCAGGAGCGTGGTCCCCGTCTTAGACAAGAGAGCACCGGGAAGCGCCGCGATCGCTTCATTCGTATTGAAAACGGTAAGCTTTCGACTCTGGAGCGAATAAGCGGTAACGGACCCATACCGAGTAGCAGCAAAAAGGTCCGGATGGTGCTCGGCCCCGTACGCAAAAAGATGCGCGATATCTCGGGCGCTCCCGTATCCGCCCGCGGTCTCTCGGGACTCGTCGAGACCGGATTCGTTCAAGAAGTAGGTCTCTTTTAGTCCCATCTCAAGAGCTTTTTTATTCATAGCCTCAATAAAAAGCTTTCTTTTGCTTGCCATCGAGATACCAGCACCCTTTGTCCCGAGCGCGAGACGGGCACCCGCAACCTCTGAAAACGTCATCGCGCCACCGTTGAGTGACCCCACGAGTGTCACATCTGCCAAGCGGTCCAAGGCCCAACGATCACCAGAGACGAGTTCGCTTCCGGCGTCGGATGATATTTTAAGAATAGTATCTCGCGGCAGAACCTCGGCAGCCGTGATGACCGTCATCACCTTTGCAAGCGAGGCGAGCGGAAGTCGAGCGTTTTCGTTGTACGCAAATATCACTTCGTCAGTCGTGGCGTCATATACATAGGCAGCCTTTGCAGAAAGGACCAGTCCCGCAAAAGGATTTCTTGGTTTTTCAGCAACAATTTCTCTTGGAATTACGCGCGGGCTCATCGCGGGAACCACAAGGAAGCGGACAAAAATGCCGAGACAGAAACAACAGGAAAAAAAGATAAGAGCGCTATTCTGCTTCATGGGATTCATCTTCGTGAGGCACGCTCTCCATTTCGGCATCATCCGCCAAGACCACAGTAACCTGTTTCTGAAGCTCCTCATACTCCGGCAACTCTGACACCGCGGTAACACCAAGATGCGCCAAAGCGTCAAAGGTACCCCGATACAGATAGCTTCGTTGATCCTCGGGGTTCTGAATACGCTCCACAAGTCCACGAATCAAAAGCGAACGAAGCACGAATGAGCAGTTCACCCCGCGAATATACTCAATCTTATTTTTTGATACCGGCGCCTGATACAAAACTATAGCCAGAGTTTCGAGCCCGGCCTTACCCAGGTCCTTCGACTGTTCTTCCCGAGCAGCATCCGCAAAAAATTGTGAAAATTCGGGAGAGGTTGCGAGGGTCACTTCGTCATCCTTTCGGACAAGCCGAATCCCCCGCTCGCTGAGATTAGCGCCGAGCTCGGCGAGAGCAGACTCGAGCTCCTCGGGTGTTGCCTTCGTCAAGAGACCCAACTCTTTGTGGGTCACCGGCTCGCCCTTCATGAATAAGATAGCTTCTATAAGTTTCTGCATATATCTATGCGCCGTATCGCGGAACAGTCGCCTCGTTCGTCTGAAGCTCAATGTCGCCAAAGTGTTCTGCCTGGCTTGCAAGAAGCGCACCGCGGCGTACGAGCTCCAGCATAGCAAGGAAACTCACTATCACTTCAACACGGTTCGTATTCCCTGCAGTGAAATCCTTGAATCGCAGAGAGAAATTTTCCTGTACTCGATTCACGAGTTTCGAAACCACCTCTTCCAGTGAGATCACTTTGTTTATTATAGCCCGAGGAACAACTTCTTTCCTGGGGATAGCTTTAAGTGCAGTCCACAACGCGGCTTTGAGGCTTCCTACACTTAAATCTTTCGATGGCGAGAATACAATTTGCTTGCTCTTTATTTCTCCGCGCGGAAGAAAAGTCTTCGGGCCAAACCGCTCCGCAAGCACCCGAGCACGCTCCTTTATCATCTGATAATGTCTGAGCCGATCCTCAAGATCGTGAATACTCGTCTCCTCCTCCGGAGTCACTTGAAGTGAGGGCAGGAGCGCGAGCGATTTAATGAGCATGAGTGTGGCAGCGATCAGCACAAAATCGGCCATATCTTTGAAGGGCTCGTTCTCGAGCGTCTTCATGTACTCCATGTAGTCGTCCGTAACCTGAGCAAGCGAGACATCGCTCACATGAAGCTTGCGCTTCTCTATGAGACTGAGGAGTAGGTCCAGAGGTCCTTCGAACTCGCCCGCGGTTATGCGGAAATCGTCATTCATTAACTCTTTTTCTTAACAGTGATACCCAGATCTCGGAGGGACTCCGGTGGGACTTCGGACGGTGCACTCATCACAGAGGTCTGCCCCGTTGAACTCATGGGAAATGCTATTACTTCACGAATATCTTTCTCGTTCGCAAGAAGCATCACGAGGCGGTCGAGGCCTGGCGCCATGCCAGCATGGGGTGGCGCACCATATTCGTAGGCGTGTATCAGGTGACCAAACCGCTCCTCGGTTTGTTCCGGCGTGAGACCCATGATCTCGAATACCTTTCGCTGGACCACAGGATCCGAAATGCGCACACCACCCGAAGCAAGCTCAAAACCGTTGCCAACCAAGTCATACTGCTGGGCGTGAAGCGAGGCAAAATCTTCACCCGCCATGAGATTGGCCACGTCAGCCGCTTTCGGCGCTGAGAAAGGGTTGTGTGCGAAGGTAAATCGCTTGGACGTTTCATCCCACTCAAAAAGAGGAAAATCTATGACCCAGGCGAAGGCGAAAAGATTCGGATCCTTAGGCTCGGGACGCAAATCGAATTTATCGGCGCCAAATTTTGCCATCGCTTCTTCATGTGTAAATACTGGAAAAGGCTTCTGCATAACTTTCTTGCCGCAAGACTCCACCACGTGAATCATCATTCCCTCCACCATATCGCGCACATCTTTCTCTGTTGCAAAGGACATCTCGAGGTCGATCTGAGTATGCTCGAACTGCCTGTCGCCACGAAGGTCCTCGTCACGGAAAGCATGCGCGAGCTGGAAATACCGCTCAACACCGGCGATCATAAGAAGCTGCTTGTACTGCTGCGGCGACTGCGGAAGGGCATAAAATTCGCCGGGAGAATATCGAGATGGCACGAGAAAGTCGCGCGCACCCTCGGGAGCCGTCTTGGTGAGCGTTGGGGTCTCGATCTCAGTGAACCCCTGGCCAGTAAGATAGTTTCGTACAAGCATGGAAACCTTGTGTCGAAGCATGAGGTTTTCGAGCATTCGCCGGCGGCGAAGATCAAGGTACCGATATTTCATGCGCACCTCTTCATCTATCTCAGTGCCGTTCGTATCAAGCGGAAGCGGCGGCGTAGCAGCTTCGCTGAGAACTGTGATCGCCAGGATCTCGAGCTCTATGTCTCCATTCTGAACTCCCGCATTCACATTCTTGTCTGGCCGCTTGTTTATCTTTCCCTTCACTTCCACCACCCACTCTGAGCGGAGCTTGGAGCCCACCTCGTGCGCCTCTTTAGCATTCGGCAATATCACACCCTGCACGAATCCAGACTTATCTCGAAAATCAAAAAAGATAAGCTTACCCTGATCACGACGAATATGTACCCATGCTTTAATGAGCACCTCCTCCCCTACTTTCTTTCCGAGTTCTCCGATGTGTGTCCGTTCCATATTAGTGCGTGAAGTAATTAATGTGCATTCCCCGCTTAACCTCTTCCATTGTTTCTTGTACTGCTTTCCGCGTCTTCTCGCTTCCTGCCTTCAGAATATGCATTACCGCGTCAGGATCTTCTGCAAGCTTGGATCGACGGGTTCGCACAGGATCCAGGATCTCATTTAGCACAGCTGCCAATCTCTTCTTCAGAACCACATCCCCAAGTCCTCCTTTCTTGTATTGCTTCTTGAGATCCGCCACCTCTTCTGTCTTTGTATCGAAAACGTCGAGGTATTCGAACACGGTATTCCCGTCTACATGCCCTGGTTCATCTACATGAATATGCTTCGGATCGGTATACATAAGCATGACTTTCCGCTCGACTTCTTCTCTGGTGTCCGCAAGGTATATCGCGTTATCGAGCGACTTCGACATCTTTGCTTTACCATCGAGGCCAGGAAGGCGCGGAGAAATCGAAGTGACCGCTTCTACATGCGGAAACGTGTCACCATAGAGACGATTAAACTTTTCGGCGATCTCATTCGCCTGCTCGATCATTGGAAGCTGGTCGTTCCCCACCGGAATACGGTTTGCTTTTACGCAGAGGATATCGGCAGCCTGGCTGATAGGATAGGCGAGAAATCCGAGCGGCACGTCTGCGCCAAATCCCTTCTGCTTCATTTCATCTTTTACCGTAGGATTCCGCTGGGCGCGTGCGAGCGTCACCAGATTGAGGAAGTAGAGTGCGAGTTCCGCGATCTCTGGAATCGTAGACTGAATGAACATCGTTGCTTTAGCTGGGTCGAGCCCACATGCCAGATTATCAAGCGCCACTTCCAGCACGTTCGCACGCACCTTCTCAGGATTCTCTGCATTGTCCGTCAGCGCCTGCGCATCCGCGATCATGTAGTACATCTTCGACTCTTCCTGGAGTTTAAGGCGATTGCGAATAGAGCCAACAAAATGGCCAAAATGAAGCCGGCCCGTAGGCCGATCCCCTGTTAAAACAATGGTTTCTTTCGCTTTCATATAGGCCCAAATTGTAGCAAAAAACCGCCTAAAAGCCTATCCCCAGGGCTGTCTCTAATACTTAGGCTTCTCCGCGGGGTCCCTAGCTTCGTGTACACCAAGTTGCGGTGACATGGTGATAGCTTGGGGGCGCGACCTCTCGGAGACTAGTCGACTGTATCGAAGTATACGCCACCCCCGCCCCCAACAAAATCAAAACCGATATTGTCAAAACCGATAAATTTATCGACGTTCGCAATTGGACATGACTCTGTCCACGAGCCGTTGTTTATTCGATAACGAGCCGTTTTGTCGGTTAATTGCCATTGGATTTCAAGGAGCGTCCACTCGTTGTCATTGTAGGTAGCAAAATTGGTATATTTACCATTTGGTTTATCGTAGCAGGCCACGTTCCCGTCTGACTTAAAAGAAACCGCAACAATGACATCTGATCCATTACCCCATTCGCCGTTAGAAATACGAACCTGTGCGTTACCATCAAGATATTGTCTCCAGCTAGATCGATTTTCGGTTTTGACGTACACGGATTGTAGGCCTGTTGTGATCAAGTTGCCTGATCTTGTTACAACAGCATCTCCAAGAGAGTTGTTGTATAGAGCGCCCTTGTCTTCAAAAGTCGTTGTGGCTTGAATAGTAAAGTTTTTTCCTGAGCCGGTATAATCTTTCCATCCATTCAAACCAACAATGGACCCAGGAGAATACGAGTTGAAGTTATCACTGAAGATTTTTGTTTGTGGTTGTGTGGTTACTGAAGGAGGCACAGCCGGAGTTGCGGGTGTTGCTGGTGTGGCGGGCACGGCAGAGGTTGTAGTACCTTGTGGTGAGGATGCTGGAGTAGCTGGTGTTGCTGGTATCGCAGGCGTAGCACCTCCACCTCCAGTACCTTGCCCAGAAGCAGGAGCAGTGGCATTTGTTGGGATAGTTACTTGAGAATTCTGCAGTTCGGTTTTCACACTCTGCTGATTTTTAATCAACTGCTCAAGTTGCTTCTTGAGTTCAGCCAACTGTTTTTCCAAATCATCGGAACGGTTTGAACTTGCATTTGGCACAAAAACCTCCTCTTTTTCTTCTTGAATTTGCAACTCAGAATTAATCCTTGCTCGAGTGAGTGGACCAACAAAACCTGAGAGAGGAAGTCCGACTGATGCTTGGTACTTTTTTACTGCCGTTCGCGTAAGAGAGAAAAAGTTACCCGTAGCAGAGCCGCTGAGAAAAGCATTGTCGATTAGAAATTCTTGAAGCTCTATAACACCTTGACCGCGGCTTCCATAGCGCAGATCTGCATCTATCGATGCCAATACAGAAACAGGAATAAATAGTGAAAAAAGTATGGCAAAAAGGTATCTGTGCATATAAAAAATAATACTTTTAAACCTGACTAGTTCCCATCTAGTTCAATAATAGACCTAGACCCCATCAGTCTCTGCATCCGATTCCAACCAGATGCTCCCATTATGTGCCCTTACAGGCTCTCCCGCAAGAAAAACGCTAAATCCCTCCCGCGTGTGTTATTCTTGTGTTTCGGGCCTCTGAGACTACTTCTGAGCAATAATAAGCGCAGTATTAAGATGCTTGTACCGAACCTCTACCTTGGAAAATCCTGAGACATTTAGCCAGTCTACCTGATCCTCAAGTGGAGCAAGGTCATTGAGGAATTTATGATGATATGCCCACTCCTTGAGCGAAGTCTCGTCTTCTGCGTTTTTAACAAGATGATAATAATGACGAGCATCAGCATATGCAGCTTCTGCCTTATCTCGGTAGGTTACCAGGTCTCCTAAAATAAAAAGTCCTCCAGGTACCAAAGAATCGTAGACTTTTTGCATCACCTTCTTCTTACCTTCAGCATTCTGATGATGAAGCCCGATTACACATACGACAATATCAAATTCTCTCCCGAAATTGATCTCTGAATAGTCACCTATGGAAAATTCGACATCATACCCCTCAAGTCGCTTTCGAGCCCCACCAAGCATTTGCTCCGAAAAATCATTTGCAATGAGCTTTGCTTTTGGAACCAGTTTTAGAATTCTTTCTGCCGTTAAAGCAGTCCCCGTTCCTAGGTCGGCAATTCTATTCACTACGTGATTCTTAACATATTCTAGTACGACCGCCTCAATCTCTTTATGCAACTCTTCATGACCGGGTATAACCCGACGGATGTCGGCATCATATTTCTCTGTAATATAATGATCGTAGTTTAGATCATCTGCACGAACATTTGTCGTTTTCATAATGTAGCTTTCTTATCGTGCCCTAGCTCCTTAACACGAGACACTGCTCTCTCTAGGAAATAGATCGAGTGGTCGTGATCTTTATTCTCATTGCGCACATTCCAGTTTGCCAGTAGTTCCTCGGGAGTCGCCCATGCGAGCGTGAACTGCTCATGCGCCTCAAGTTTAGTGGCTTGCAGGCTTCGGCTTTTCAATACAATAAGGAATGCGGTTGATTTTGTGAAACGGTTTACGTTTCTTAAACTATTACGATAGTGTGCGTACCCCGCGCCAAGTTTCTCGACGTACAAGAAATCATAGAGACCACTCTCTTCTCGAACCTCGCGGAGAACCCCTTCTTGGATATCGTCCTTTGGGTCTACTCCGCCAGCAAAGAGAGCGAGCAAACCGCTTGGCTGATTCCCTACTGCGTACAGCTGGGTTTCGGGATCGAAAATAACTCCAAGACCGCCATCTCGCCGCTCTTCATTTTCGCGCTTTGTTCCAAACTCTGGCAGTTGCTCTTCCATAATAACGCTCACTATATCAGACCTTCTAAAAAAGCCCAGGTGGGCTGCTGGTAGCAAGAGTGTTTACAAATGTGAGGCCTTCAGCTGTATCAATCACAACAGGGTCCAGAGCAGATATGGCAAACCCGTCGTTTACAAATGAAACGTTCCGAAGAAAGATAGGCGAAGCCTCTTCGTATGTCAGCCCCGCAGAAGCAAATCGAATTTCTGCATTCTCGAAGCGAGATGTTGCTCCTGACTTCATGATAATATTCGGCGAATTGAAGGCGCCCGGCCCGGCATCCCCATTCCCCTCTGCATCGCTACCATCTGAATCGTCACGGGCTGAAGTAAAAAGCACAGGCTCACTCTGCGTTCCCACCGCTTCCAGGCGACCTTCTACCGTAATTTTAGAGCGGCTGTACTTTAATACAGCCCCAGGTTCCACAACCACCGCCGCACCTCGTGGAATAACAAAATTATTTTCTACCATCAAGTACGGGAACCCGGGATTCTTGCCGAGAGTCGTCGTTCCGTTCGATACAAATCCATTGAGAAAAATGGCTAGGCCCGTATGACCCGCCCTGCCTGTGCTGCCACTCCCGGAGCCAGTATTTCCTGCAATCCGACCGCCACCTAGAGCTCCTAATTCAAATGGCCGGAAAATGCTGTCAGTAAAAATATTATCTTCGATTGTCGCACTTGTGCCGTTCGCCTGTAAGCCGCGGTCGTTTCCAATAAACTGATTTCGTCGAATAACAGGATGCCCTCCGGGCAGTATCACCATTCCAAAACCAATGGCACTGGCTGCCATACCAGAAAAAACGCTGTCTGATATTTCGGCATCAGAGTCTACCAAAAGCAAACCAGTTCGAGGAGCATGTTCGTTCCGCATATGATCAATCTTTGGCGATGCGGCACGTATAATGATATTTGTATTCCCGTCCGGAGTATTGCCGCCTCCATCACGAATATTTAAGTAACTGAGAACGGAATCTGAGCTTCCAGCCGCGAATGAAAGACCTTGCCACTGAGAGGGATCACTGGGTGGAATAAGTGGTCCATTCAGATTCATATCGCCGCCTGCAGTATCATCTTCGACAGCTATGAAAGAGACGATATCGTCTTCTCGACCGCGCACCCGAAGCGTTCCCAAAACAGAGAGACCGCCCTCGCGAGAAAATTTAATGACGACCCCCGGATCTACGTCCAGTGTTGCACCAGAGGCAATGACCATCTTTCGAGTTAGAAGGTAGGGACCGTTGAACTTCGTCAGCGTAAGCGTGCCGGACGTAATATCGCTCCCCTTATTCACTAAGCCCGCAATACTATTTCGCTCACGCGGCGTACCAAAAATGGGGTTTTCTTCTGAGTCACGGCCGATGCGGATATGAGTATTGTTAGAATCCCAGTTTGCGGGGTCAGTGCCGGGAAGTCGCGCATTGTGTCGCTCCATGCTTCGTGGATTCGGACGAAGAGTACCTTTCCCGCACCACTGGTTGCAGAGAAAAGTCTCATCGAGTGTTGTTGTGGCCTGCCCTTCTCGTTTTATTCCAAGTGCTAGGCGCTCTCCAGCAGCCAAGACACCCTGACCAAACGGAGCGACAAGATCTGCGGTTCTATCAGAAATTGTATTGTCACTTCCAGACTCAATGAGATAGATCG
>CAYJBK010000031.1:0-9306 GCA_964368365.1 uncultured Candidatus Saccharibacteria bacterium | reverse complement strand
AAGAAGAGTTCACGGTATCTGTCGACACGCGTGGTGCCGTCTCCTACTTCGCGCACACCATAGCCGAAGATGCTCCAGGCGAAAACCTTGGAACCGCAGAAGCTCGAGGAATCGCACAAGAATTCATAGAGAAATCGCTCGGGAAAAATCTCGGAGAATACACAGAAAAAGATGCGCACGAGACGGTACTCAAAAACAGAACAGACCATACTTTTTCGTATGAAAAAATGGTGGGTGGCATTGCCCGACGAGTGAGCGTAACGCTCTACGGCACCGAGATCGGATCCGTGGGCGAATACACCTTCGTTCCCGATGAATTTGCACGCAACGAAGAAACCACCGACTCGACCGGATATATCCTCGTGACGATCGCGGGCTTCCTCTACTTTATTCTCGCCGGAGCTGCGATAGTAATAATCTTTAGGAAGTACAGAGCAGGAACCGCGTCACTCAGGATCTTCGCCCAGATCTCGCTCGGAATGTTCCTTCTTGCGTGCCTCGCGGGTATTGCATCTGGCAACCTCTTCTACTCCAGCTACCCCACCACCATTCCTTGGGAGGCCTTCGTAACCTCTGCAATCATTGGGTACATAACGGGCGTAGCGCGGGGACTGGTCCTCCCAATCCTCATTTTCGGCGTTGCGGGAACTGCGAACGAGGGAAAAGAATCCGAAGGAACATTCCTCGAAGTATGGAAAGGCTTCCTAGCTGGATGTGGCTTCTTGGGATATATCGCACTGTTTTACTATATCGGCTTCACCTACCTCGGAATCTGGTCGCCACTCTCTCCTGAAATAGTTGATGCGTTTGGGAGCACATTTCCGATCATATCAATAGTTCTCACGTCGCTCGGAGCAGCACTCGTCGAAGAATTCTCATTTAGATATTTTGGTGTTTCATTTTTCAAGAAATACACAAAGAGCACCTTCCTTGCTCTTCTTATCCCGGCCATTCTCTGGGCGTTCCTCCACTCCACGTACGCCGTCTATCCTATGTACACACGCGGGATCGAGCTCACGATTGCAGGCATCTTCTTTGGATACCTGTACTTGTACCACGGAATTTTTGTCGCGGTCGTGGCGCATTACGTGGTAGACGCCGTGCTTCTCTCGGCGCCACTCGCGCGAAGCGCAACGCCGAGCGGAGTTCTTTCTTCGCTCGTCGCAGTATTCCTTGTATTCCTAATTCCCCCCATCTGGAGAAAGATTGCGAAGCCCCAAGTTTTATTGCATAGTACAAACGAAGAGTCCTTGCAACAATACTGAGAAGGAGGTGAATTTCACATGCAACGGTTCATCGAGCCGTCAATCGCCCTGATCTGGTTCATGCAATTCCTCGACGGAGGGAGCGAGCGGCGGATGGAAAGCCACGCTGTCGGCTTGAACAACTTCTTCGAGGAACGTCTCCAGCAAGCGAAGCACCTCGACGAAGTGCCGCCGATCGGGGCCGACTCCAAGGAATACCCCATCTCCCGAGAGAGAGCGACCGAGCTCTTTCAGATCCTCTCACACCGAGAAGATCTCGAGACGGTGCAGATCTGCGTCGCAGGCCTGCGCCGATTTCTCCGCGAGGAGATGGAGAGGCAGAGAAATGCCCCACCAGTACCAGCCGCTGCGCAAGGCTGAAGCGCAAGACGCCGGGTTCCTGCAAGGAGCCTGGCGTTTTCATTTCATATTTATAACCAATTCTTGTATACTTGTGCCGGACAGAAACCCCGACATTCCTTGGAGGCTCACATGGTTCTTACACTGAACCACACCGCGATCCATGAACATGTTTTCGAAGCTCAGCTCGATACCCTCGTAAGGAGAGGCTACGCCGAGTACCACGATCTCATCGTTCCACTCATAGAAACACTGAAGTGGAGGATCATGTACAATGGACCGCTCAATCCAGCGTATCTCGAGCTCCTGCTTGTGGTACCAGACGTCATCGTACCCATAGACAAGAAACTTGACCTGGCAGGAGTGTCGGTTCATCCGAATGTGCGGCTCGATCTCCTGCTCGCCAAGAAGAATGGGAGGCGTGAGCCCTCGGTTCCGTACACCATTCGATGGGTCGGTAACACGAAACCTGGATGCGAACGAAGACCGCTCTCACCAGCGGAAGTAGTAGCTCTCGCAACCCACCACCCCGAGGAGTTTGTGAATCCGGTAAGCTTCGGCTATGGATTCATAATCGCACCAAGCGAGAACAGGCTCGAACTAAAGCCTGACCGCCGAGGAAGTATGGAAGGAAGGGTGCAGATGACGTGCGAGGATACGCGTCCGTAATCCACCCCTCACCCCTGCATCTTCGCGCGAATCAGCTGAAGCCCCCCATGAAGGCCGCCTAAATCACCTAGAGCGGCCTTCTTCATTTTTGGAAGCGCAGGAAATATCGTCAGATATTTTTTTACATAAAACTCCACACGATCCAGCGGAATTCCTGGAACATTCATCATTGAGCCGCCGAGTACGAGTGTATCCGGTGACCAGTGGAGAATCGTATTTGCAAGGCCAATCGCTAAATATCGGGAAACTTCTTCCCAGACAGACGGATCCGTAATTGCATGCGCCGGCTTCCCATATCGCCGCTCGAGAGACTTTCCAGAAATGTATCCCTCTAGGTGCCCAGCCTCTCCGCAGCTTGAGCAGAGCGTGGCGAGCGCGTTCGCCTCAATAATTTGATGTCCAGGCTCAAACCCAAAGGCACTCCTGTCTATGGATCCGTCCACTACCCTCACGCCACCAACCCCCGTGCTTACCGTCACATAAACCATGATCTTTGATCCCTTTCCCGCACCAGCATGCGCCTCCCCAAGACCAACGACCGCCGTATCGTTGTCAAAAAAAACTGGCGCTTCAAAAAGTTTCTTCAGCGTGTCCCGGAGCGGCTTCCGTGCCCAACCAGAAAGATTACGCGCATCACCAAGCCCCGAATGATCCGGAAGAATGGGACCGGCAATACCGCCGGCAATACCCGTGACCACCTGACCCTCCCGAAGCGTATCTCCCATTTCATTAAAAAGGCGCATCCCGTCTTCAAATTTTTCCGGTGTGGGAACTACAGAATATTTATCAAAAGAAACTCCATCTCGAGACCGAGCCACACGAAGCTTTGTGCCCCCAATGTCAAAAAGAAGGTACATCCTAGTCGACTGGATTACAGGCTACACACACGCCAAACTCTTCTAATTTGTTTAAATACTTCAATACCATGATCACAAACTGTGCGTGACTCCACGTAAGAGGAGATACGGACAGGGACTCACCAGTATGCGGATGGAGCTGTTCTGAAAGACTTCCGGAGCCTGAGGCATTCTTGGCCACCCATTCGAGAGTCTGGCGCACCGGTTCCAGATCCTTCTCAGTTTTGGCAGTTTCAATCTCATATTCTGCAAGCCAAAGCGTCGTAATGATCCAGGGGTTGCCCGGCGTATCCTTGTCTGCACGATAATAGGTATCTCCTTCGTATCGAGCGATACCCCCAACAGTAGTCTTGAGAGTCAGTTTCTCTAGAACACCCGCGACCGCACGAACGAGACGAGGGTCGTTCGGATCGAGGACTCCAAAAGCATACATCCCATATATGCTCGATGCATCTAGAGTTGTGTCAGGCTTAATGACACCGTCCGCCACCGTAACCATACGATGAAAAAGACCGGTCTCGGAGTCATACAGATGCCGCATGATTGCATCGCGTATCTCGTGTGCCGCGTGAAGATAGTTGCTCTCAATACGTGTCTTGCCAAGAAGTTTGGCAAAATGGGCAGCAGCGACCAGACCACCATAGACGGATGCAGCAGTGAATGTATGAATACCAAGCCGCTCTTCCCACAGGTCATAGCTCGGACGAGGAAGACCTGTTTTAAAATCGCGATATCCCAAAAGAAAGTTTGCGGCGCGTTCAATAAGGTCGTTGTAGACCAACTCCACGAACTCAAGATCGCGCGAATTCTGATAATGCTGCCAAAGCGCCCAGAGAACGAGTGCCGTCTCGTCTTCTTGAATGGGAAGCTGAATCTTTCCCTCGCGAATCCAGGGATGCCACGAACTACCGAGTGACTTGTCTGGGCGATACTTGTGCATGAAGTAGCCGTCCGGCGTTATGACATCCCTGCAGAATTCGAAAAAGCGACGTGCGACGTTGGGATCTCCTGCTCGATCTAAGGCACTTGCCGCAAAAGCGGCATCTCGCGGCCACATATATCCATAGGTATCTTTTCCAACCTGATACATATCCGAGTCACCGGAAGCAATAATTGCGCCATTATTATCCACATGCGCACGAATGATAAAGAGGGACTTGTTAAAAAGCTTGACCACGGCGTCGGAGAGACCGTAAAAATTGAAATTATATTTTGTTACCCATGCATGCCAGAAATCTGTTGTGGTACGTATGAGATGCTCGGGACCCTTCTTAAGTACATAGTCGTTAAGATCCTGTGCGTCGTGGATAGACTCTGCAACAGCTACCCAGTAGTGGACCGTGCGCTCCTCGCCCGCATGCATGAGGAGACGGATACCGAGCACCGAATCTGTTGGGCCATGTTCAACAGGATTCTTGCTGAGCTCTCCGTCTTCTGCATCGCGAAAGCTTCCTTCCTTCCCTTCGATCTTAAACACCCCAACTGTATAGTCGTCAAAGGGCACGGCATCTGCTCGCGCGTTAATTAAAAAAACACGTCTGCCCTTATAGTGAAGAATTGCGTGATTGATAGGATCGAAATAGGCAGTGTCCCCGCGATGTGACTCGTAAATCTCAAATTCATGAGCAAAAAAAAGACGAATATCCCGCCCGTCACCACCAAAGTTCTTAACCACCACGCGACGTACTAAAATATTTTTCTCGTTGTAGACAATGTCTCTAAACTCAAGCTCAATCTGCAAACTCTCGTTCCGAGCCACTATCGTTCCCAAGAAAGCCTCACAATCGCAGTCTGCCTTCACCTGCCAGCTCGGATCTGAAATCCAGCGAAATCGTCCGTCTACCCAGACACCAATCCGGTGAACAAAATGCCCGCCAACATGATTCTCAAGGCCCACGTACGGAAAGTAGAAATCGCGGACTTGTCCAAAGGAATCAAGCCCGACGAGAATATTTCCGTTTCCAAGTACGACGGCCTTTGGCATGGGCCCTACGAAATGTAGTTACTGAGAGCCTTTTCGACAATTGCCGCTGCCTCTTCACGCGTTCGCGCTCCCGCCAACCTTCGAGCAGTCGTCTTATCTGCGAGTATTTCCATCACCCATGCGCAAAAATCATTCTTGTCATGCGTAACATGATGCGCAAATTGATCTGGTGTCATCGCTTGAAACGCAGCATGCAACTCTTGCAAATCCTTCACCACGGGTCCGTGATGAACAAAGAAGCAGTACTCGCCAGATGCCACGGGCATGGGCTTCCCTGCTTTTTTCTGTGTCGTTTTCGTTTTCCTGGAAACTTTTCCTTTTTTTGTTCCCTTTTTCATATTTCGACCTATTATTAAAAAATTATTAAACCTTCACTCGTTCAGACTTTTTCAGAGATTCTTTCTTATCAGTATTGTACCCTATTCTTAATTCCAAGTCATGAAGAGTGTTCATAAAGTAGATGAACGCTTCGTAGGGAGAGTTGTACGGTGAGAAATATTTATGCACATCACCGTCACTCCACCACTTCGTACACATGTAGTAGAAGTGATCTGATGTTTGAAGTCGTCGCCAATCGTGTAAAAGTTCTGAATCGCCCGTTTTCCGTACAGCATCTTCAAGATCGTAGACACGCTTCGCCGCTTCACGCTGCATATCGTTTGATAGCCACGCAGAAAGATCGCGCTCAATATCTGCCCAGGATATTGGGTTCGGAATGTCGAGCTCAGCAGTAGGAGTATACCGAGCAATTGACTCCGACGGGGTTACGAAGGAGTTATCGGGATGCTTGAGGATCTCTTCGGGAAGCGCTCGGAGAAAATTAAATATTCCCGTGTCTTCCCACTGGTGCTCACCGAAGGTCTCGTAATCCATAAAGAGATTCACGACCTCGCCTCCACCGTTCACCGCATTCACCCAGCCTGCAAACTTTGGCGCCGTCAGTGGAAACTCTGCCCAGTCACGCGATGAAAAGCGAAATGCAATGTCATCGGAAAGACGATAGTTTTTGAGAAGGAGCGCGATCTTTTTGGTCCCTTTCGGACTATAGAGAAAATTCGGACTTCGCCACTCAAGAACATGATCTGCGCCTTCTGCAAGGATTCCCCGGTACCCCATGGCCTCCGCTTCCTTCGCTATCGCGTTCGAGTAGATAAGCTCGGTATTTCGAAAAACCCGCGGTGTATATCCAAAGAGTTTTTTGATTTTTTCACGATGCAGCCCCACCTGCTCGCGAAATTCCTGGGGCGAAAAAAGAGCAGAAAGCGAGTGGTAATACGTCTCAGAGAGTATCTCGACGCGGCCAGTCTCGACAAGGCGCTTGAAGGAATCCAGTGTTTCAGGGCTAAATTTCTCAAGTTGTTCGAGAAAGACACCCGAAAAAGAGTAGCTGATACGAAATTCCGGATGCTTTTGAAGCAGCTCCAGCATCACCGCATTTGCTGGCAAATACGACTTCCGAGCAACCTTTTCTAGGATCCGCTGATTATTGTAGTTCGCCTCGCCCCCCTCGTTAAAATAGCTGGAATCCTTGCCAATATCGAAAACGCGATAGCGCTTGACCCGCCAGGGCTGATGAACTTGGAAATAGAAGCAAACGGATGGCATGTTGATTTATACGAGGTCAAGCACTCGTACCTTTGGCACTATTGTTTTGTTGAAAGTAGTAGCAGCTTCTTCGAGGTCATGATGGGTCTGCAAGTTGAGCCAAGACTGGGGTGATACGCTGAAATACCGGCCGAGACGAAGAGCTGTGTCTACGGTAATTGCGCGGGTACCATGCACGATTTCGTTAATTCGCCGGGCAGGCACAGCAATATCTTTCGCCAGCTTGTACTGACTTATCTTGAGTGGCTTTAAAAATTCTTCGTTAAGAATCTCGCCCGGATGCACTGGCTTCATTTTGTGAGTCATCTCTTTAGTATTGAATTTAGTGATAATCAACAATCTCAACTCCGTGTGCTCCGCCATCACGCCACACAAAACAGATTCGCCACTGGTCGTTTATCCGTATACTGTGTTGCCCATTCCTTGGTGCCGATAAAGGTTCGAGTCTATTACCAGGAGGAACTCGTAGGTCGTGCAACATAACCGCAGCATCAAGCATCCATAATTTTCGTAGAGCGACTCGCTGTATAGAAACAGGCAGCTTTCGCGAAGGAATTCTAAGAAAAATCTTCTCGGTCTCCCTATCGCGAAAGCCTTTTATCATACCCTCCAATAATAACGTATCCCGTTATTAAGTGTCAAGCACCAGTACGGGTAGGTTGCTTTTACACATCTCCCTCAGCGCGATATACTTCTGTACATGCCAAACATTTATATTGTATCCATCGTGCTCGGTATACTCATAATTGGATCGGGTCTTTTATTTACGCAGTCGCCAGCGTCAATTGCGCCGGAAACGCCTGCGGCGACAGAAACGACCGCTCCCCCGAGAGAGCCAGAGCCCGCACCGGAACCCGCAAAAGTTATTTCTGAGATACCAACCCCTCCTCCGGCTGCACCAAAGAAAACCTCAACTACTGCGGCTCCAAAGCCAGCTCCCGCCCCTGTTGTAACCTCTACGCCTACTCCCACTCCAGCGCCAACTCCAGCTGCACCTACGAAGGTTTCCGTAGATATCCAAAACTTTGCGTATAACCCCCTCGTCATCACAATTAAAAAAGGTACAACGGTAACCTGGACAAACAAGGATACAAACCTTCATACGGTTACTGGTGACGGACGATCCTTTGCCAGTGAGACCATGAAGCAGGGTGATACCTTTTCCTACACCTTCAATACAGTGGGACAGTTCCCCTACACCTGCGCCTACCACACAAACATGGCGGGCACAGTAAAAGTTACCGAGTAGATTCTCAAACCTTTACAATCTTATATAGGTGTGTTTATGTGTTTTTAGTGCGAACACAAAAGGAGACGCTATGGTACTGAAGGGCACAGTTCGCGGGGTCTTCCTGGCCTCGGAGGCCAAGAAGCGAATGATCTCTGTCGGGGAAGCACGAGCCATTGCCGGCATCGGCCTCGCTGGAGATCGGTACGCCAAGGGGGTCGGCTCGTACAGCAACGCTACGGGAGCAAATCTCAAGGTTCGCCAGATCTCGTTCATTCAGCGGGAAATGATCCAGCTGGCGAACAGGGAGACCGAAGTTCCCTTCGAGGCAGTGGACACTCGACGCAACGTCGAAACGGAGGGAATTGAGCTTGAGCAGCTCATCGGACAGTACTTCTCCGTCGGCGAAACGCTCATGTACGGGACCAAGATGTGCGATCCGTGCAAGATCCCCTCGAACGTGAGCGGGAAAAAGGGGTTCCTCGAAGCATTCCGCGGATACCGTGGTGGCATTCGGGCGCAGATCCTCACCGGGGGTGATATCTGGGTGGGCGCCGAGATCCGAATCTACGTTCTCGGCAGCAAGAGACGCCTCGCGCCGGGTTGGAGCGCCTTCATGAGCAGATAGCTGGAGAACACTGCTGCATCAGCCAGATGCGGGAGAAAAAAATGGACCACGAGCTCCTCCCGAGCACGACGGTCCATTTTCATTTTTTGGCACTACACCTTCGGGATCTTTTTGAAAAAATCTACTATCTTTTTATACAAACTGGAAAGTTTTTCCGCTGCCTTCTTCCATGTGGCCATCCGTGCTTCACGCTGGCCGTTCATACGAAGCGTGTGATAGAGACTCGGATACTTCAAAACAGAGATGATCTTATCTGCCATATCATCCACATCCCAAAAATCGGCCGTGAGGGCATGCCGGACAACCTCTGATACCCCTGATTGCTTCGAGATCAGAACGGGTGTCCCCTGCACCAGAGACTCAAGAGGAGCTATACCAAAGGGCTCTGAGACGGACGGCATCACATAGAGGTCCGCGGCACGGTAGAGCGTCGTGAGTTCCCGCCCGCGCACAAACCCCGCAAAAATAACTTTTCTAGAAATACCGAGCGCCGCCGCTTCGCGCCCCATCTGGTTTTCCATATCTCCAGAACCTGCCATGACAAAAAGCGCCTTTGGGTATTCATCAAGCACACGCTTCGCCGCACGAAGAAAATGATCCGGGCCCTTCTGGAGTGTCAGTCGGCCGAGAAACAGAACGATCTTTTCCCCCTTTCTTTTGAGCCCCTCAAGACCGGTAGTCCAGTCGGGCTCCACTGCGCCAGGCTTGCCAGGCTCCTGCTCCTCATCGAT
>CAYJBK010000030.1:0-9521 GCA_964368365.1 uncultured Candidatus Saccharibacteria bacterium | reverse complement strand
GACCATTCCCCGACCGGGCGTTCTGTTCGTGCAGCTCGAGTGGCGGGGGGGGCACGACAACGCCAGCGCAAACGCGACAGTGGTGTCGGGTCGAGCTGCCTACGACAAGAAGATGGCCGAGGTTGAGGAGCTCAAGCAGAAGCTCCAGAAGTTCGAAGGCGGGGTGGTGTGCACCACCGCCGAATAGTGCCCGTATGGGCACATTCACGAGTGGAGGCGCAGAGCGAAAGCCGCGCCTCCTTTTTCATTACCTGTTTTTTTACGGGCGACGGGCTATAATACGTATACATACTACTTCTCATGCAACGCCAACGCCTTCTTACCTCGATTTACTCCGCAAGTTTTTTCTTTACCGTTCACTACGCGTTCCTTGTCTACATAGGCTCTTCATATCTGGAGCAGCTCTTCTCGCCAGAGAATGCTGGCCGTGCCGTGAGCTCGATATACATTGCTGCCTCACTCCTCTCACTCTGGGCGATTTTTAAGACGCCAATCCTCTTCAAACGCATCGGTGTGGCTCGGACCACCTACCTCTTCCTCTGGGTAGCAGTTATAACTTCCTTCATTCTTGCTGAGACGACGAGTGTATGGGTGGCAGTGCCTGTCTATATCATCCTTTTTGTCTCACAGCTGGCACTCCGCTATGTACTCGACGTCTATATCGATATGTTCTCAACCGAGGCAATGACCGGGCGTATGCGTGGGATATTCCTTACGGTGATAAACAGTGCGATCGCGATATCCCCCGTACTCGTCGGTGCCATCATCGTGAACTACGGATTCTCTGGAGCGTTTCTTGCGGCATCCGCTTTTGTGCTTATCGCAATATTCTCTACCACTCACACGCTGGGGCTTGTGAAAGACCATGCGTACCACTCTACTCCCGCCTGGGAGACGCTTCTCAAGATCGTTAGGAGGCCGAACATGTACCATATCTTTGTGAGCAATCTTATTTTGGAACTTTTCTATGCGTGGATGGTGATCTATACGCCGCTCTACCTGGTGAACGAGATCGGATTTTCCTGGGGCGATATTGGCATCATCTTCAGTATCATGTTGCTTCCGTTCCTTATCTTTGAGCTGCCTGCGGGATATCTTGCCGACAAGCGGCTGGGCGAAAAGGAGATGTTGACCGCCGGCCTCTTTATTATGGGTGTTTCAACTATTGCACTGGCATACCTCGATGCGACGACCATCTTCCCGTGGGCACTGTTTCTCTTTGTGACCAGGATCGGAGCGAGTCTTGTGGAGATTATGGTTGATACCTATTTCTTCAAAAAAGTGTCTCCAGAAGACACCGATATCATCGCTTTCTTCAGAAACGCAAAGCCACTCGCCACACTCGTGGCGCCGCTCGTGGCAACAGTCATTCTTAAAGCAGGTACCTATCAAACACTCTTCCTTGTGCTCGGCGTGCTTTGTCTCTACGGCATGCGCCATAGCCTCGCGATTCAAGATACACGATAGGTGTAAAGCGGCAGAATAAAAGACATATACCTATGAAGGGGCCCTCGGAGGCCGACGGGCCGAGAGAGAGGTCGTTTTCTACCAAGAAAAACGTGCCGTACCCTGAGTAGGTATATGTCTTTTAGAATGCCGCGCGCTGCGTGCTAGACCTCCAAGATAACTGGAATGATGATCGGGCGTTTGCCGGTTTGCTGGAGAAGATACTTGCCAACTTTTTCTCGTACGCTGTTTTTCACATAGTCGAAGTTGATGGGATGCATCTGCTTCACGCTTTCTTCGATGGTTTTCTTGATGATGAATCGTGTTTGGCGGAGAATCTCCTGAGACTCTTTAAGATAGATGAACCCACGGGAAATGATGTCAGGGGACTGGCGCACTGAACCGTCTCGCACGTCGACGACTGCTACAATGACGAACATGCCGTCCTGTGCGAGGACTTGGCGGTCACGGATAACGACTTCTTTCACGTCCCCTTTACCGAGCGCATCCACCATGACAACTCCTGTTGCGACACGTTCCTTGAGACCAGTGATCTTTTTTCCTTCTTCGGTGATCTCGATTACCATGCCGTTGTCGGGAATGACGACATTGTGTTCGGGAACACCAGCCTTCTCTGCGATCTCACCGTGTACGCGGAGCATGTAGTGGTACCCGTGAACAGGAATGAAGAATCGCGCTTTTACCATGGTGTGGATCCAGAGCATTTCATCTTGATTGGCGTGTCCCGAGGAGTGCACATCGGCAACCATATAGTGAATGATTTTAGCTCCCTGACGAGAAAGGTTGTCTTTAAGTTTCTGCACACTTTTTTCGTTACCAGGAATGACCGAGGATGAAAGAAGAATTGTGTCGCCTTTATGAATCTTAACCTGCTTGTGTTGGCGGTTTGCCATGCGCATGAGTGCGGCGAACTCATCTCCCTGTGCGCCGGTCGCTAAAATAACTACTTTATTCCCGGGATGACTGTCGATTTCCTCGGGCGCAATTATTGTATGCGGCTTAACTTTTAAAGCACCAAGCTGCTTTGCAATCTCTACGTTTACCTTCATGCTCCGGCCCGTGATAGCAACCTTTTTACCAAGCTCCTCAGAAGCTTTGATGATGAAGATGATGCGCTCAAGAAGAGAAGCAAAGGTGCCAATGATGAGGCGTCCTGGGGAATCCGCAATGATCTTCTTGAGGTTCTCGTGCACAGCGCGTTCTGAGAATGAGAAGCCGGGACGTTCTACGTTTGTGGAGTCGGCCAAGAGTACAAGGTTGTTTCCTTTTCCTACTTCGCTCCAGACCTTTACTTCCGCTTCTGTAGGGATACCGTTGTCGTGGTCAACTTTCAAGTCACCCGTGAAGATGATATTTCCGTGAGGAGTCTCAACGATGACACCCATCGCATCGGGAATCGTGTGGGTTACGTTGAAAAAACTCACACAAAGACTCTTGCCCATTTTGAGCCGGGCATTTGTTTCAATGATCTCCATGCGCGGTTTGGGGAGATGGGGGAACTCTTCCTGGCGCTTGTTGATGATGAGCGAGGTGAGCATTCGCGTATAGAGCTCTGGGTTTCCAAGGCGGGGGAGCATGTAGGGAATACCGCCAATGTGGTCCAAGTGTCCGTGCGTTACAAAGACGCCCCGAATTTTGTGTTTCCGTGCTTCGAGGTACGAGATGTCGGGGATAATATAGTCCACGCCCGGGGTGTCTTCTCCGGAGAATTGAAAACCCATATCCACAATAACGATGTCGTCGCCGTACTCAACGGCTGTCATGTTTTTACCAATTTCTTCTACACCGCCCATCGGGATGATGCGAATGACACCTTCTTTTATATCCGAAGCAGCTGTTGTCGGTGCGCCAGAGCCGTCGGTTCGGGGGCCTCGGGACGATGCGGTGCCAGGTCCTCGGCGCATGCCTCCCCGTGGTCCACGATCATTGCGTCCTTGTGGCGGGCGTGATCCGTAGGGATTACGACGCATAAAAGGTCGCGGAGCCCCCTGGGGTGTACTTCCGCCCGGTACTGCCGCACCCCCATTCTGATTTACTTCAGGAATATGTTCCATACTTTTTCTGTTGTGATATACCACTGATAATTATTTGAAAAACGTTCTGCGTTGGTAACAATTGATGACATCTTTCGTTTCTTCACGACCCGCGGTAAGACATACAGAAACTCTGGTGAATACAAGAATACTGCAGGTGCGTCTTTCCGAATCTCCTCCTCAACCTTGGTGTACAGCTCGATACGTTTCTCGAGATCTGCCGTGGTTCGTGTCTCGGCAAGAAGCTTGTCGGCTGAAATGCTCGTGTAGAGAGCGATGTTGAGGCCTGGGTCGTTTCTCTGCGAAGAATGCCAGAAAGAGAAGAGGTCTGGATCTCGGCCGACAATTTCTCCAAAGAAGAGTGCATCGTATTTCCGTGCACGAATGATGTTCTGATTCAGGTCGCTCTTCTCAAAGACTTTGAGATCTACTTTTACGCCCAGTTCTGACCATACCGCAGCGATCTGTTCTGCGGGTTGTTTGAGTCCTGGCGCATCACCCGTGGCAAGCGAGAATGCAAGTTCTGTTGTTTTCACGGGCTTTTTGGTTTTTTTGTCGAGCTCTACCTTTTCAAAAATCCCGCTTGTCTCGTTGAGCCTCCACCCGTCCTTTATGAGGATCTCGCGGGCCTTTGTAAAGCGTTCGGCGGCCGTGAGTTGTAAGGTGCTTCGTGTCTTGTCGAATCCGATTGACCCGGGTGGGATGGGGCCACTGAGTGTTACGCCATAGCCTTTTAATACAGCGTTTACTATGGCGTCTTTGTCGAGAGCTAGGTCGAGCGCCTCGCGAACTGCGTGGCTCGTGAATATGTGCGCCTGGTTCTGATTAAAGAACACAGCGAAAATTCGCGGGAGCGTAGAGCGCTCTACTTGAAGTGAGGGACTCTCGGCCGTGGCCACAAGTTCTGGGGAAAGTGCGCCGAGGGCTTGTATCTTTCCTGTGGCTAGTGCTTCCACTGCCTTATCTTCACTAGCGTAAAAGAGGAGATGGATTTCGTCGATCTTGGGGCGCCCGAGCGCGAAGTTCTTAAACGAGATCATGGTGTAACTTGCTGGAATGCCTGACGCATCGTGAGTGATAGTTCCAACCATATACGGACCAGAGCCGATGGCCTGGATATTGAAGGTGCTGAAGGGGAAGGCTTCTGAGTCCAGATCTTTCCAAAGATGCTTCGGCATGATGCCGATCGTTGCGTTTTCCAAGAAAGGGGCAAAGGGCTGCTTCAAATGGAAATGTATCACGCGGTCACTCTCACGTTCTGCGGTCACACCTGTCCAGTTTGGCTGCTTCGGGCTTTTGAGTGTTGTGTCTTGGATCTTCTGGATCGTAAATTCTACGTCTTCTGTCGTGAGTGGTGCGCCATCATGCCAAACGAGATTCTCTCGGAGTGTGAAAGTGTAGGTGAGCCCATCTTCTGAGATTGTATATTTTTCTGCGAGATCGGGGATGAGCGTTCCGTCTTCTCCGATACGCACAAGTCCAGAGTATACTAATGCGGTCACGTCTCTGTCTGCATCCGAAGTCGCAAGTATCGGGTTTATGAATCGTGGTACACCGATGATGCCCTCAGAATAACTTCCGCCGTAGGTTGGCACTTCGACGAGAAGATTTTCGTTGGCCAACCGTACGAGATTAAACATGCTGGCGAAGAAGAGCATGATGAAAAAGATCCAGAGGAGCTTCTGTGTCAAAGAAAATGACCGTATTGCTTGTGAAATATCTTCCGCGCCTCTGACGCCAAAGAACCTATATATGCGATTCATGACTTAAAAAAGCCGATTAAGAATTGACTGGTAGTGCATCCGAACGGTACCGAGTTTTTCTATCCCTGGATGATGAGAGCGCCTATAGCCACAGCAGTAAAGAGAATTCCAACAACGATAGTTGCATAGAAGAGAACGCGTTCCAGGCCTCTTTTGGTGTGAAATGAGCTCGCGCCACCGCTTCCGCCGAAGGAACTACCAAGGCCGGCCTCGCTTTTCTGGAGGAGTACCAAGACGATGATGAGCACGGACAGAATAACCTGTATCCAAGGGTAGATAGAAGCGAGAGTCATTTGGAAAGTAGCGTAGCATGGGTTCGTAAAAAAGGCAATTCACCCACCAAAACTTTTTAAATACCCTCGGTTTCTAGGACCTTTCTGGGAAAATGAAAAGTTTAGGTGGGTAAAAAGAGAAACGCCCACCCCAGCAGCGTGATGTGTGGGGCGGGCGGTTTCGGTAGTGCGCGAGCCCTAGGGGGCGCGCGCTACGAGTGGTACTGGATCATCGTTCGGTGGTTGCGAAGCCGGAGCCTTGCGAGGAGTGCGAGGAACGTGCCTACGAGCGGTCTGAGCTCCGGATACTCGTCTGCCTCTCCGGCGAAGATGAGGCAGTCGTCCGAGCGGCGCTCGTATTCGTTCAGCCCGTCGAACTTCCGGGGAGATTTCTTCATCCCGTCGATGAGTTTCTTGTGGATTCTGGGGATGACTTCAATGAGACCATGATGCCTCAGGAGATCGAAGTTCTCGCTCTCGAGGAGCGCGAGTCCGACGACCTTCGGTGCAGGCAGGGCCTCTTGGAACTTCGGATCCCTTCGGTGGTCGTGTCGCGCGGTGAGGCAGAGCTCCAGAAACCGGCGGATGTTTTTCCGCTGGTCGTCGCTTCGGACGACGCTGTGAGCGCGGCTCGTCGCATAAAACTCCACGAGCTCCCTCATGGCTACGGCGGTCGCAGTCATGAGGCCCTGTTTCGGGTCCCGATCCCATGCCTTCAGCTTCGGAGAGAGGTAGGGAATGGCCTTTTCAGCGAGCACTTCTCGTGCTCGCCTCCGCACAGCCTCGAACATCTCGACTTCCGTGGCGCGGTGGGTGAGATCTCTGATGAAGCCGAGGCCTGCTTCCGCGTCCACATTTCCGTTCAGAAGCCGGCCGCCGAGCTCGCCAACAGCTTTCACGCCTTGGCGTATAAGCTCCTGTCGCTCAGGGTCTGATTCAGCTATCTGTCTCAGTTTTGGGTTCTCCGTTTCCTGCTCTTCACGACGTTTGCGGTGTGCATTCGTCGGAAGTGCAGTCTGTGAGTATAAAACTAATAAAAAGTAATTTAGTCAACCTTTGACTTTTTTCTAAAAATATCTACAATACTGTCTACATTTAGAAGTAGTTTTTAATCAATTCTCGTATGAGCAAGATCAAGATTAAGCCACTTGGTGATCGCGTTCTTGTACGCCCGATCGCTGAGAATGAACGAGGCACTAAGACAAAATCGGGTATTTTTATCCCAGAAACGGTGGAGAAGGAGCGCTCTGAGCATGGCGAGGTGATTGCCGTTGGTCCCGGGAAGATGGGTGAGGATGGAAAGCGGCTTCCCATGTCGGTAGAGGCAGGAGACACAGTGCTTTTCACAAAATACGGACCAGACGAAGTGAAAGTGGATGGCAAGGAGTATTTTATTCTTTCGGAATCAAACATTCTCGCAATTATCGGCTAAAAAAACCTATGGCTAAACAAATTGTATACGGTGCTGACGCGCGACACTCGCTCAAGGCCGGCATTGATAAGGTGGCAGATGCAGTAAAGATTACGATCGGTCCTAAGGGGCGGAATGTGGTGATTGATAAAGGATACGGTGCGCCGACCATTACAAACGATGGTGTTTCTATTGCTAAAGAAATTTCTCTCGCTGACAAGATTGAGAATCTTGGTGCAGAAATAATTAAAGAGGTGGCTGGGAAGACCGATGACGTGGCAGGTGACGGCACGACGACTGCTGTCGTGCTCACACAGGCGATCATTGCCGAAGGATTTCGCCGCACGTCCATGGGCGTGAATCCAATGGGTGTAAAGCTTGGTATTGAGTCTGCTGCGCGGGAAGTCGTGGCTGCCCTGAAGTCTATGTCGAAGCCGATTAGTAAGGACAAGAGCGAGATGGTGCAAGTCGCAACGATATCGGCGGAGTCAGAAGAGCTCGGACAGATCATTACCGACGCTATTAATAAGGTAGGGCAGGATGGTGTGGTAACTGTGGAAGAAGGTCAGGGATTTGCTGTGGAGTCGGATGTGGTGACCGGTCTCCAGTTCGACAAGGGATACCTTTCTCCCTATATGATCACGAATGCAGAACGCATGGAGGCGGAGTATTCTGACCCGCATATTTTGATCACCGATAAGAAGATCTCGTCGATTAAGGAGATCCTCCCACTTCTCGAGAAGCTTGCTTCCACAGGAAAGAAAGATCTTGTAATTGTGGCAGAAGATGTGGATGGTGACGCTTTGACGACGCTCATCTTGAACAAGATTCGAGGTACGTTTAATACCCTTGCACTCAAGGCACCAGGATATGGCGACCGAAAGAAGGAGATGCTCGAAGACCTCGCTATTGTGACTGGCGGAAAAGTGATTTCTGAAGAGGTGGGGCTCAAGCTTGATGCCGCTGATGTCACGATGCTTGGGCGGGCCGCAAAGGTGATCTCGACGAAAGAAAATACAACTATTGTGGGAGGTAAGGGCAAGAAGCAGACAGTCGACGCGCGTGTGGCACAGCTCCGTATGCAGCTTGAGAATACCGAGTCAAAATTCGATAAGGAAAAAATTCAGGAGCGCCTGGGAAAGCTTTCTGGCGGTGTGGCAGTGATCCGCGTAGGGGCTGCGACTGAAACTGAAATGAAGTATAAGAAGCTGAAGATCGAGGACGCAGTGAAGGCTACAAAAGCAGCAATGGAAGAGGGAATTGTGGCCGGTGGCGGAACTGCTTTGGTCCGCGCCGCAGAGAAGGTGGGTAAGAAAAAGCTTGTCTCGCCTTCGGCGGACGTTGCGGCCGAATTTCAGGTAGGTGTGGAAGTGCTCCTCAAGGCGCTCGAAGCTCCGCTTCGGCAAATAGCGATCAATGCGGGCAAAGATGACGGCTCAGTAATCGTGGACCGAGTGCGAAGCGGCAAAGACAATGAAGGATATGATGCGAACGCAGACAAGATGGTGGAGAATATGTTTGCCGAAGGGATCATCGACCCAGTGAAGGTGACGCGATCTGCTGTGCAGCATGCGGCGGGAGCGGCAGCGATACTCCTTACGACAGAAGTGGCGATTACTGAGGAGCCAAAGAAGGAAGCATCTGGCGGCATGGGTGGAGGAATGCCGGGGATGGGAGGAATGCCGGACATGGGATACTAAACGAAAAGGGCTCATTAATTTAAACATTTAAAGATTTAATAACAAAAAACTGGGGATATCCCCAGTTTTTTGTTTGTGGTAGAATGTAATTCCAGAGTGCTCTCTCGTGGCGGTTTTCCAAAGATGCTGCAAGGTCCTTGTCTGAAGTAGGGAGTAATGAGTATCGAAAAGTTTTTCTGCCCCAAAACTTTTCAGCAGGGCGAGCATCTGCTGCCACCCATTTTGTATTGTCGTTTTCCCCGATCCCGGCGCCTTCGCCCGGGATCTCTTTATTTACCCGCCTAAACTTTCCCTAAAACATATTTTACCGGCAGATAGTGAATACTTAAGAAAGTTTTGGTGGGTTAATCCACATCTTTTTTGACAAACAGTCCTTACTTTGTATACTACAAAGCTCGCCAAAATTTGAAATATCAGGCGAGCGATTTTTCTCAAAAAAATCCTGGTTCTTTCAACACACACCTACCGTGCTCAATGGCTGAGTACGGTACTGACGAAACGAGGAAGACGTGGCTACCTGTATCCGGAAACCGTTCCGTTCGAAGTCTGGACTCCCGCGGCGCGAACGGATCCTGCGCTCGATCCTGGGTCGGCTCGTGATGACGTCCAACCAGACCTTCCCCGCGTATCGGCTGGAGTACGAGGACACTTCGGCCGGCCACGCGCGCTTCAAGAGCAACTTCGCTGCGCTCGTGAAGCGAGGGATCAGGTTCTCGTGGAGCCGCTCCGAGCTCCATGGCACGGCACGCATCTTCGTTCCGGTCAGCGGCAAGTTCGGACTCCGGAACATCACGGCTGAAACCTGGTTCTCGGCTGTGCCCTGGAATGGCAAGGGAAGCCTCACTGTTCGGCCCACCATGCGTGCGTCGGAGGTG
>CAYJBK010000029.1:0-9639 GCA_964368365.1 uncultured Candidatus Saccharibacteria bacterium | reverse complement strand
AAGGCTTTCTGTTTCTGGTTCAAGCGCCGCGTTTTTTATTACCGTCGTTCCTTCTGCCAGTATGCCCGCCATCATGAACGCTTGCGTTGCGGTAACGGATGGGACGCGCAGAAAAAGTTCAGCGCCATGAAGTTTTCCTCCCTTTGGAGCTCGGAGCACATAGTTTTTTCCTTCTTCGTGAAGCGTTGCGCCCATTGCGGCAAATCCGTCAAGAAAGATATCGATGGGCCTGTTTCCTATGACGCATCCGCCGGGATGCGGGAAGGCCACCTCACCTTCTCGTGCGAGGAGTGGGCCAGTAAGCACGATCGACGCACGCATCTTGCGCGAGAGTTCGTATGGAAGTTCTGTCAGTACTTTGGTGGGCAGTTCGATCCGATAGGTTCGTTCGGTATTGGGAACGACCGTGATCCCGAGTTCGATTAGAAGCTCCACCATTCGTTTCGTGTCCTCGATGATCGGAACATTTGAGAGCGTCACTGAATCCTTAAAGAGTAGAGAAAAAGCGAATGCCTGGAGTATGGCATTCTTTGCACCGTGGATTTCTATGGTTCCCGAGAGGGTTTTCTTACCGCCTAGTCCCTGTATGCGAAATGAGTCATGCATAGCGCCATTGTATTTCATTTCATGGGCCTTTGCAAAACGGAGGCGTATTGACCGCTATCGGGTTAGTGTCGAGGTTGCTGAGGCTGTTTTAGATCTGCCTTCGGTACCTTGTGTAACCTGCGCTCTGCTCGGCTCCCCGAGTGTGTTTTTGGTGTAGTCAGCAAGATAGAATCCTCCAACAAAAAGGGGTATGCCTAGAAAAAGGATGACGAAATGAAGCGCGACTGAACGCATGGGATATGCAGGTGGAAGAGCGGGCGGGGGCAGGACGGGAGCCTTTTGCTTTTTAGGAACTCCAGCAAGCACCGCGTCACGAGAAAGCGGGCTTGGAACTGAGGCTGGTACTGGAGTTGGGGCTGAAACTATTTTAACTGGCAGAGGTTTCTCCTCGATCTGCACCTTCAGTGGTACCTGCGGCATCGAGGGTGTGGGAGGCAGCGCCTGGGGTGGCTTCGGCAGCGTTGATACTGCTGTAGGGGTGATATCCTTCGGTATTCCTGCATTGGAACGGAAGAGACTTGTAACATCAGTGGAAAGCTGTGCCGGCTGCACGGGGGCACTTTTATACATGCTGGCTGCTGCGCCACCCAAAAGTGCTACGTCCCAGGGGTCCAGAGCCCCTCCTCGCTGTAAGTCTTTCTCGCTCATTGTATTTGGCATAATTATACACTACTATGGGCACATCACTGTGGAAAACCTCGCATGAAGCTCATTACTGTTATTCCGATTACGAAAGGTTTTTATAAATATAATCTTACCTACATTACCTCCCACGATCTTGAGCTTGGGGCACTCGTCTCGGTACCACTGAGAAATAAAATGATTCCAGCACTGGTGGTCGAAATCCAGTCAATTGAAGATAAAAAGGCAGACCTCAAGGCACTCACCTATGGGCTCAAACGCGCGCACGGACTTATTTCTAAGCAGTTCTTTATACCAGAATTTATAGAGGCAGCTCGCACTGCCGCACGCTTCTACTCGGCGCCACTTGGTCAGGTTATAAAAAGCTTCGTACCAAAGGCGATATTGGAGACAAAAGGTCTTGATGTGGGTCTGAAATCGACGTCGGGGGGTCTCCGCCACGAGCGCATTGCTCTTCAGGCGGGTGATGAAGAGCGAATGGCTTTCTACAAGAGCTTCATCCGTGAGGAGTTTGCCAAAAAGCGCTCAGTCTTTTTCTGTCTTCCCACGGTAGCAGACATTGAAATAGCACTTCCGCTTCTCGAGAAAGGCATTGAGGAGTACACCCTGCTTTTCCATGGTGGGCTTACCCCAAAGCAGCTTTTGGATCTTTGGAAAAAAGTATCCACCGAGACTCACCCAGTATTGATTGTCTCCACCCCTGCTTTTTTGGCCCTGCCCAGAAAGGATCTTGGCGCAATCATAGTTGAGCACGAGAGCTCCCCCCACTACAAAAGCAGCAATCGCCCGTTCGTTGATGGTCGCTATTTTGCCACTGTCCTTGCGAAGGCGCTTGGGACACGTGTAATTTTTGGCGATCTGCTTCTTCGCGTCGAAACGCTCGCCGCCCATGAGCGCGGCGGCTACAGCACGCCAGTGCCTCTGAAATTTCGCTCTCTTTCGAGTGCTGAGTGTCAGACCGTGAACATGAGAGACGAGAAGGCGAAGATAACGAGCGTTCCCAGGAATGGTCTCGATATTTTTAGTATACAGCTTACCGAGGCGATACGAAGATCAGCAGATACCGGTGGGAAGGTATTTCTCTACTCCCACCGGAAGGGTCTTGCGTCGATGACTGTGTGCCAAGACTGTGGCACATATGCTGCGTGCGAACGCTGTCGGGCGCCGCTCGTTCTGCATGCATCGGGAGAGGGCAATTTTTTTCTGTGTCATAAATGCTGGAAAGAGCGCTCGGCTGACGTCGCCTGTGCGCATTGCAGCTCGTGGAGACTGAATCCGCTGGGCATTGGGATCGAGCGAGTGAGAGAGGAGGTAGAGCGCCTCTTTTCCTCGAGGCCACTTTTCCAGATCGACAGCGATCTTGTAACGACGCACAAGAAAGCAATTGAAGTTGCCGGATCCTTTTACTCAACGCCGGGTGCGATACTCCTCGGCACCGAAATGGCCGTCCCCTATATTCCGGAGAAGATCGACACCGTCGGCATTGTTTCGCTCGATTCCCTTTTTGCGCTTCCGGATTTCCGTGTCCATGAAAAAATCTTTCATATCGGTCTTGCTCTCCGACAGAAAGCGCAGAGGAATTTTATCGTTCAAACACGCACACCCGAGCGCCGACTTTTTGATTAAATGACTCGTGGTAATCTCGTGGATTTCTATAGGGACGAGCTTGGTGTGCGAGAGAAATTTAAATATCCGCCATTCAAGCTTCTCATTAAGATAACGCGTCAAGGCAAAGAGGAGGATGTGACCCGCGATATGCAGAAATTGCATGCAGAACTTAAGGAATGGAAACCACTCATTTTTCCGGCCTTTGCGTCAACGCCGGACGATGAAGAGCGAATGCACGCCCTAATTCGCCTCGAGCCTGATGGATGGCCAGATGAGAAGCTCGCAACCTTTCTCGGAAACCTCTCCCCTCAGTACGCGGTGAATGTTGACCCTGAGGACATTCTGTAGCATAATTAGAGTACTATGATCCGATCTATTGTTACGCGAGATACTCCGGTTCTCCGTGAAATAGCACGTGAGATTCCCGTAAAAGATATTGCTGGTCCAGAAGCCAGGCGTGTTGTTCGCGACATGAAGGACACCCTTACGGCCTGCGAAGATGGTCTGGCTCTCGCTGCGCCCCAGATTGGTGAGTCCGTGCGCATCTTTGTGGTGTCTGGGCGTTTTTTTCCCCCGAAATCGAATGGCGAAGAGGTTGGGCGTCCACGGGAGCGTGAGAAAGCTGTGGCGCCTGGGCCAGATATGGTTTTCATAAACCCCGTTATTATAAAGACTTCGGCAAGAAAGAAGAAAATGGAGGAGGGCTGCCTGTCTGTTCGATGGCTCTACGGCGACGTTGGCCGATATGACAAGGCAACAATTACGGCCCATGACGAGTATGGTAAAAAATTTACTCGCGGTGCCTCAGGCCTTCTCGCGCAAGTGTTTCAGCATGAGACAGATCACCTGAATGGCACTCTCTTTATAGACACTGCGACAAATATCCGCGACGTTCCTCCGGAGAGCCATGAACACAACGACCATGACCACGACCACAGCGATCACCAGCACTAACTCGCCAAAGATAGTATTCTGGGGGACGGATAACTTTGTGATTCCTGTTCTTGATGCACTTTTAGGAGCAGGTCTTACCCCAGAGCGTATTGTTACGACGGGAGACCGCCCCAAGGGCAGGAAGCAGATCATGACTCCTCCGCCAGTAAAGGTGTGGGCAGAAGCACATCAGATTCCAGTAGATCAACCAGAGAAACTCAAAGAGTATGCGCTTCCTGGAAACTGGGATCTTTTTATCGTCGCATCATACGGGAAAATAATCCCTCAGCGCATTTTAGATCTCGCTCGTCGAGGAACGCTCAATGTTCACCCCTCTCTCCTTCCTCGGTTTCGAGGACCATCTCCTGTGCCCTCGAGTGTTCTTGCCGGCGAGAAGCACACTGGTGTTTCCATAATGCTACTTGATGCAGAAATGGATCATGGCCCGATCCTCGCCCAGGCACCGTACACGCTGAGTTCTCGAGATACGAGCGTCTCACTTTTTACGAAACTTTTTACGCTTGGTGGCACCATGCTTACCGAGATCATTCCAACATGGCTCAGTGGCGATATTGTCCCGCGAGAACAGGATCACACCGCTGCAACCTATACGAGAAAGTTTAGCGGTGAGGACGGTCTGCTCGATTTTAAGACACTGACGCCGGGTGAGATTGATCGACGCGTACGTGCATTAAATCCCGAACCAGGCACTTTTTTCTACATGGAGGATAAGGGGAAGCAGATCCGGGTCAAGCTTTTGGAAACCGATCTCATTGATGGAAAGCTAGCGTTAAAAAGCGTCCAACCGGAAGGGAAAACTCCTATGTCCGGAGAGAATTTCAGAAAACGGTATCCATCTGCAGATTTCTGGCTACTCCCTTGAGCCGAAGGGCCACATCTTGCGAAGCAGGTTTTTGAATTGACGGCCCCCTTTCTTAACCTGGGTAAGCTGTTTATCTTTATGTGCTGTGAGTTCACGAGTTATTTCATCTTTCATTGCGTCGATTGCAGCATACACACTCTCGCCAGATGCCTCCGCCGTAAAATCGCGGCCAGACACATGAAGCTGAATACGCGCCTCAAAGAAGCTGCCTGTTTTGTGGTGTTGTGTGGACTTCCCTACTTCTACACTTGCCATCGCGGCAGTGTCGTCTCCTAAAATTCTTTCAAGGTGACTGAGACGTTTGTCGAGATATTCATAAATGTCGGGAGTCAGAGTAATGTTGTCTGCCGTTACATTTATTTTCATGCTCGTTCTTGGTTAGTTAGCTACTTACTAGTATACCACTGAGCCTATTTCCCATCCAGGATCCGTCGTGTTTCTGTCTTGTAGAGCTCTACCGCAGGCTGGTCAAAGGCGTTGACGTTGAGGAGCTCTCCCACAAGCATGACCTCTATCATCTTCCATTGCATAAAAGCACCTATCTCGTGGAGTGAGAGCGAGTCAAGCTGTATGTCAATGAATGAAAGATCTCGGCCTATATACGCCTTTTCTACGCCGCCACGTATTGAGGCCATGAGCTTCTGCGGAGTCTTCCCGCGGATGGCAGGCACTACCTTTTCCCACAGCGTTTCTTCGCGCAGAGGCATAGGTGAGTCCTTTGGTTCAGTGAGTGAAATAAATGAGGTAAAACTCATTCTTGGACCCCCGAGATAGAGCTGGCCGATGGAATGAAGATCAGTGGAGCCGATTGAAACCGTAGGAAGTATTCCTTCTCTTACGGCTTTCCCGGCTCGATCCTTTTCTTTACCGAGACTTTCTGCAAGAAGCTGACGATACCATTTTCCAAGGGATTCGAGTGAGGGTTGGAAAAGAAACGTATCGTGGATACGGAAACCCTGCTCCTTGGCGTGCACGAGTGCGCTTGCTCCTATGAGCGCGAGATTCCCCGGCGCATCTTCTAGGCATTTGTCTGCCATGTCGCGTGCACCCTCGAGAAGAGAAGCTAAGTTTCCGGTGAGATACCGGAGCGGCAAAAGACCGGCCGTAGTGAAAACTGAGAACCGTCCACCGACTTTTTCTGGAATCTCGAGCGTACGAAGCCCCTCCTTCTTCGCCTCAACGGTTAGGGTTGAGTTCCTGTCGCTTATCACCACCCAGCGGTTCTTCTCCATCTCACCTCCAAATACGTTCCAGAGGAGCGATCCGTTAAGTGCGGTTTCAGAAGTTGCTCCTGATTTACTTACATATATGACAAGATATTCCTCTGGCCAGGTTCGACTCTTGATCATGTGAACCAATTTTTCAAGGAGCACACCGTCCGAGGTGTCTGCCCATATAATTTTTGGGTATCGCTCTGGCTCCAGTACATCATAGTTTCCCCAGAGAGCGTCGTATATCGCTTTGGCTCCCAAGTTTGAGCCGCCAATGCCAAGCACGATAATATATTTGAGCCGTGGGTCAGCTGTTGCTTGCCAGACCGTCTCAATCCTTCGGAGGATATCCTTATCAAACGGCAGATGGAGCGAGCTCTCAGCTGTACTGTATGTTTCATCCCCTCGAATTTCTCGAAGCCGTGCGAGATATTCTCGAAGCCGTGTTCGGTGTTCCTCCATGACGGAGTTTGGAACACCGACGCGTCTGGTGTTACTATGCATGTATTAAGTATATGTCATCCGAGGCATTTTATAAAAATCTAAAAGCCATATCTACATTTCATGATGTGGGATTGCAGAGTCACTATACGCCCGCGCCACTCGACTGGCATGTGGTTATTACAGACGTTGTCGGCTCCACAAAGGCCATTGAAGCCGGCAAGTATAAGGAGGTAAACATGGTCGGCGCTGCTTCCGTTGCTTCTATCCTGAATATCGCGCGAGAGATCGATATCCCTTTCGTGTTTGGTGGAGATGGCGCCACTTTTCTTGTCCCGGATTCCCTACTCCCTGCAGTTCGCGAGGCGCTTCTTGCAACTGGACGGCTATCGCGGGAAGTGTTTGGGCTCGAGCTCAGGATGGGCATAGTCTCCGTCGGCTACCTAAAGGAGGCACTCGGCCTCGGGGTGCTTGTCTCTAAATTCCGCCTAACGCCTTACTTTGAGCAGGCTCTTTTCATTGGTGGCGGGCTCACAGCCGCGGAGAAAATTATCAAAGGTCCCGATGGATCTCGCTATCTCATTCAAGGTGTCAGTACGATCGAGCCAAATCTTGGCGGCCTTACGTGCCGATGGAACGACATCGCGAGTGTGCATGGTGAGACTATCAGTCTCTTGGTACGTCCCCTGGTTTCGACTCCCAGCGAAACAGAGAAGCTTTGCCATGACGTCGTTCGAAAAGTTGAAGAATACTATGGTATGGATGAGATGCACCATCCAGTGTCATTTAGCGGTCTGAGGATGTCTGTAGGGGGTCTGCCGCTCGAGCGCGAGGTACGTCTTCGTGCTGGCCTTCGCGGTCCTCTGGGACAGCTTTTCTATGCGCTCTGGGCCGGCCTAAAGAGTTTGCTTTTTTTCTTGGCTGCACGAACGGGACTCAGTTTCGGTGATCTTGGCCAGCGAGCATACCTTAAGCTTCTGATCGACACGGTGGAGTACAAAAAGTTTGATGACGTTCTCCGGCTCGTCATTTCGGGTACCTCAGAAGCCCGTGAAAAGCTGATAAGATATCTTGAAACCGAGAGACAACGCGGCGCACTCGCCTATGGTATTCATGTCTCTGACCGCGCCCTCATGACCTGTCTTGTATTTGAGCGCTATGGAAAACAGGTACACTTTATTGATGCCGCGGATGGCGGCTACACGCTTGCTGCAAAGCAGCTCAAAGCGCAACTCAAGGAGATTGAGGCTGTTCAGGAATGAATACTCGTGTTCTCTTCCAGCGCTTCTCGTCGCGCTCGAATCACCTCAATAATACCAGGTGTAATCGAGAGCATGATTACGCCCAAGATGACCAGCCCAAAGTTGTCTTGAATTGCAGGAATTGCCCCGAAGAAATATCCGGCGCCGAGAAATACTGGGACCCACAGGAATGCTCCGATGACATTAAAAAGAGTAAATCTTTCGTACGGCATGTGTGCCACGCCCGCTATAAAGGGGGCTACGGTACGAACTATGGGAATGAATCGAGCCATCACTATAGCTCTTCCACCCCAGCGGGTATAGAAGCGCTTGGTTTTCTCGATATGAGATTCCTTAATAAATCGATTGCTGGCAAGAATCTTTTCACCCGCACGGCCCCCGATCCAATAGTTCGTTGCATCTCCCAATACTGCCGCCACAAGAAAGAGTGGGAGAAGGATCACGATGTTAAGGGAGCCACTTCCGGCAAATGCGCCCACGGTGAAAAGGAGCGAGTCGCCAGGAAGAAAGGGAGCGATCACGAGACCCGTCTCCGCGAATATTATTAAAAACAGTATTGCGTACGTAAGCACGCCATACTGTTCAACCAGTAATCCAACGTACGTGTCGAGGTGGAGGAAGACGTCTATCACTTTATCTCATACCGAATTGTTACGTTTGCTGTTATGTTCTGGGAGCCTGGTTCAATCGAGGGAGCCACTGCCATGTCACGCGCCTCTGCTCCGACCGACATGCTCGCTTTAGAGTAGTACGGTACTGGATATCCACTGTATCCTTCGTCGAAACTTACTACGTTGCCAAGACTAAAGCCGCTTGCACGAGCTATGGTTTTTGCCTTCAGAAGTGCCTTTGCGATCGCTTTCTCTCGTGCCTGATTCTGAAGCATGTCTGGGTCATCGATCGTAAATGAAATACTTGATACTTCATTTGCTCCTGCGGTTACGAGGCCACCGAGAAGATCTCCGATAGTCTGAAAGTTTCGTACCTTTACGCTTATTGATTGGCGAATTGAGTAGCCGACAATTTCTGCGGGGGGACATATCTCGGCATTCCCTGGGTAGGCTGTTGGAGTGTAACAGCTCGAGGTCTGATAGCGGGGTTCTACGCTGTATTGCTCGGTTTGAATGTCCTTTGCGGCCACACCCTTCGACTTGATGAAATCTACGATTTTATTTGACTTTGTGGAGTTTTCCTTCTGGAGTGCTGCGACGTCTTTCCCTCCTTGTGTGATCACGCCCGCACTGAATGTGGCGACGTCCGGTACGGCTACCACTTTGGCATCGGCTGAGACGGTGATCGATCGGTTTGAGGATACGATAACCGAGTCCTGGTACGCGCGAGCATACTTGAACGCAGACCATGCCCCCACCACAAGAAAGAGGACCACCGCCCACCCCACATAGTGCTTTACTTTTTCAGTGCTATTCATATCGCTATTTATTATATTGTTTTTAAATAGTACTACAGTTTGCGTTCGGCTTCCAATATACGTTTTTTCTGGCCAATTCCTCTGTTGTATCCTCCCAATTGTCCGTCTGATCGCACAACTCTGTGGCACGGAATTTCTGGATCATAGTTGGTCTTAAGTATGGCACCAACTGCCCGTGCGGCATTTGGGTTGCCAGCCCTTCGAGCAACTTCCCTATACGCCAGGGTCTTTCCCTTTGGGATGTGACGCACTATATCTAGAACTCTGTCACGAAATGATATCTCCATTAATTTCAACGGCCCCTTTCCTAAGAATAATGACCCTGCCATGTTCAATTTTTATCAGTGTCGAGGGGTTGCCATGTAGAGTGCCAGCATCCTCGTAAACGTCCACTGAGTCGCCGAAATACGCCTGAGCTTCCTCGATAGTTTCTGCGGGAGGATTGTTTTCAGTGTTTGCGCTTGGTGCAATTAGTGGCCCGGTTTCGTTCAGTAGCTCTCGGAGCTTAGCATTATCTGGCACACGGAATGCGAGCGTTCCAGACCCGCGATGCAAATGCATATACTTTCCATTGAGACAAGATCGGAAGAGCACACGTCTGAACACCACTCACGGCTACATCTC
>CAYJBK010000028.1:0-10085 GCA_964368365.1 uncultured Candidatus Saccharibacteria bacterium | reverse complement strand
TCGCCCTGAAGCATCTTTGCGATGGCTTCATACTGAGACGGTTCCTTAGCTTTTATATTTAAGCTCGCACCAAGTGGATTCGATCCAATCTCGTCCAACGACCCAATGATTGTGGAATTATCCTTGTGCCGTTCCCGGAAGAGCTGGAGTGCCTTCTCTCGGGAAATATATTCTACGCTCTTAACCTCCGGCAACGCCCCAAGAAGTTTCTGGAGGTTTAGGACGGTCTCCTCTTTTGCATCTGTTTTGAAGTACACGTTTATATCAACTTTGTCCTTAAACTGAGTGAGCGTAGAATCAAGCACGGCCTGACCCATAATGAGAGACCCGATAACAAAGAGCGTGATAGTCAGAACCAAAACAGCAGAAAGAGACACCAGGCCATTACGCCAAAAATTTATGAAACCACTTTTAACTATTCGCTTGAGTTTAGTAAAAAACATACGTGTAGTTATTCGCTATAAAACATAGCGGCCCTCTTTATCATCGCGCACTATTTTGCCGCGGTCCATGGTTATAACACGTCTGCCTATTGCATCCACGACTCCCTTATTGTGGGTTGTAAGCACCACGGTCGTCCCAGAGTCATTTATCTTCTTCAGGATCTCAACCACCTCATAGGTGTTAATGGGATCCAAGTTTCCCGTAGGTTCGTCGGCAATAATAACTTCTGGCTGATTAATAATCGCCCGAGCAATGGCAACTCGCTGACGCTCTCCTCCGGAGAGTTCATGGGGGAAGCTGGAGAGCTTCTCGCCGAGCCCCACAAGCTCTAGGACCTCCGGTACATCAGCCTCGATCTCGTCATCGGATTTTCCCGACGCTTCCATAGCAAAAGCAATATTCTCATATGCAGTTTTCTGCGGAAGAAGGCGGAAATCCTGGAAAACGGTACCGATTTTTCGGCGAAAGCGGTGCAAGTCCGTGCTCCGCAACGAATGAATATCTGTTGATTCAAAAAAGACACTTCCCGCACTGGGTACTTCTTCCACAAGTAAAAGCTTCAAAAGCGTGGTCTTGCCTGCACCAGAGTGCCCCACAAGCGAGATGAACTCGCCCTGTTTTATAGTGAAGGTTACCTCGTCCAGTGCAACCGAACTGTCGTTATACACCTTTGAAACTTTGTCGAAATAGATCATGCGCTTTACATTGTAGCACGCTCGGTCCCACTGCCAATCTTTTTCTCTGCATCAAGAAAAAGATCGATATCGCCGTCCAAAACCGCCTCCACGTCACTCGTTTCAGCACCTGTCCTATGATCCTTCACCATCTTATAGGGATGCAGAACATAGGAACGAATCTGGCTTCCCCACTCAGCCGAAGTCGTTTTACTAATATACATATTCTTCTCTTTAGCCTGGCGTTCGTCTTCTTGAAGCTTATAGAGCTTACCTTTCAAGATAAGAAGTGCTCGGCGAGTATTCGCCTGTTGAGACCGCTCAGTTTCAGCATGGACAGTAAGCCCGGTAGGGATATGGGTAAGACGCACCGCAGTCTCCCGCTTGTTGACATTCTGCCCACCAGGGCCACTCGACTTAGAAAATTCAATCTTAAGATCTGCATCAGGGATATCGACCTTCTCGGTCTCACCAAAACGCGGAATAACTTCAACGAGAGAAAAAGAAGTGTGACGAAGCTTCTTAGATGAGAAGGGTGACACGCGTACGAGGCGATGGACACCAGACTCATTTTTAAGTATTCCGTACGCACCTTTCTCGGCTATTTCGAAGGAAATATTTCTATACCCACCGTGGTCGTTGGCATGCTCGTGAATCAGAAAAATCTGCCAACCACGGCGAACTGCAAGCTTTCTGTACATCAGGAAGAGCATTCCAGTAAAATCCTCAGCATCATCACCTCCCGCACCGGAAAAGATCGTAATAACCGCAGGGTGCTTGTCGAACTCGGCGCCACCAAGCGCCTTATCCTTAAGCTCCTGAATCTGCTTAATTACGGCCTGTGCGTGAGCTTTATCAGCCCAAAAATTGACCGAATTCATCTCAGCCTCAAGTGACGTGATCTGTGCCTGAATTTCGTCCATATGCCCGATTGTACCCCAAGCTGTAAGAAAGTGGAATCTGCACCGTCCTGAGAACCAGAGGGTCTAGAATTACAGTGAGTATAGGCGTTTACGATAGCGAGAACAGGACTTTTCCACACTCTCGCACTATCGTATATACGCTTTATACACACTCTGTTTCTACACCCCCCATGTACCGGCTCTGGATGCGCCGTTCCCCGAGGTCGAACCTGCCAGAAGATTCGCCTCACCCCAAGCCCCAGCCCTTCGTGGATGCTGCGGGTTTTTGTTTTTCTATCACAAAAGTACACGAGAGCTACCGAGACGTGATATGCTGTGGGTACTCCTTACGTTCACTGCACCCTTCATGCTATCCAACCTACATTTCTGGGATAAAGCTAAACAGGCAGTGTGGTGGTATTTAATTTACCCCGTTTTCCCCTACCTGCAAAAAATACTACTCTCCCTGCACATCATTCACCACAGAGGTCGCCAACCGTGGCGTATTGGGTATCTTGCCCCAGGCCGAAGCCTAAAAAAGTTTTTTACCTTTCTTGAGACGCAGGAATTCCGGGACCATTTTATTGCCTGGCATGACGACGGACAAATATTGAGCGTTCGCCGACGAGATGGCTTCAAATATCAGTACCACTTACGAATTTTCCATGACCGAGAAATTCGGGGACACTACGAAGAGTCACCGGAAGATAGTCCTATTGAACATTTTAGCGAAAAGGTTTTCGAACCCCGAACGGAAGAATTTAGGCGTTGGCTGGGGAACTGGGTGGTCCATCAGGCAGCGCCCGGAACGGAACCAGGAAAAACCAAATTCCATAGCGAGCCGGCAACATCACGAGATGTCCCGGAATAGGGATAGTGATGCAGATCAATAAACGGCATGCTGTTACATTCTATAACACCAGACGATTTTTGAGTTCTCCAAGATTTCCGAATATCATCAAGGATAAAATCAACGCCGACCACGGAATCCTGTACTAGTTTCCCAATATCCTCTAGCAAAAGAATAGTATCTGGATGAGCACTGTCGGTTACATCGCTGGTTGTCGCGCCAAAGCTTCGGCTCATCTTGGGATGCAAACGGACATACTCCCCGTTCCGAGGAACACTCCCGAGCGTTAAGTCTTGGCGTCTCAGCTCGGCAGCCACATCCTGATTCAGCGGAATCTGATGGAAAACTGGCCCCGCACGACGCGGATCACGATTTTCTTCATCAACCAGTTCTTCAACGGTAGATCTACTATTCCCGGTTACAGAAGGAAACTCGCGGCGAACGACTGCAACGACCTTGCCACCAAAAACCGTACCACGGTAGACCATACCACGAAGCTCTTCTTCTACGATCACCCACGGGGAGAGCTGCTTTGCCTTTCGAAATCCTTCTGCCAATTCTCCCGGCGTATGAATATGGACAGTGGTATGACGGCTCCGAGATCCCACATGCGGCTTAGTAATAAGTGGTGGACCAATTCTTGCAAATAACTTTTCTGCATCTCGGAAACGAAAACAGGTAGCACCCCGCGCCGCCGGAATACCTGCTTTCTCCAGTATATCTTTCATAATTCCCTTATTATCCATCCATGCGAGCGCACGAGAAGCGTTCCCAGGTCGTGGCAAACCATCAAAAACTATTTTTTGCCCTCGCCACTCTGCAATAAAAACACTGGTTTGCGGTCGGCCAAATAGACGAAACTGGAAAAGCTTGATACCGTGATCAGTTGCTGACTCCCAGAGTGCCCGGGTTCGCAAACTATCTTCGGTATCAAGCGCGTGGGTAATAGTGCCAAGCCTGAATGCAGCAAGGATGCGAAAAAGGATCGACGCGTAGTTCTCCGCACGCAAATATTTGAGTATCTTCAAAACTCCGCGAGAGAGCGGCCGCATCAGACGAGCCACCGGAGAAAGAAGATAATCAATGGTATTGATCCAACGCTCAATACCATGTGCTATGGTAGCAGGACCACAGTCGGGGCAGTATTCGGACATGCACCTATTCTACTCGACGGTGACCGATTTTGCTAAATTTCGTGGGCGATCAACGTTCCGTCCCAAGAGAGTCGCAAGATGATACGCAAAAAGCTGAAGGGGTACGACAGCAAGAATCGGCGAGAGGAGTTCGTGGACCCGGGGTATATATATTACGTGGTTCGCATAATTCTTAAGCACGCTATCCCCCTCTGTCGCCACAGCAATAACCGGACCCTTGCGTGCTCGTATCTCCTGAATATTCGAACACATCTTTTCATACACCTGATCTTGAAGGGCGACAGCAACCGTGGGAAACTGTTCATCAATCATGGCAAGCGGCCCATGTTTCATCTCGCCCGCTCCGCACCCTTCCGCATGAATGTATGAAATTTCCTTAAGTTTGAGCGCGCCTTCATATGCCGTAGGAAAATTGTACGTTCTTCCAATATAGAGAAAATCTCGAGCGTCAGAATACTCGGCAGCGAGTTCTTTAATCAAATCGTTTTGCCCCAGTATCTGAGTAACCTTTTCTGGAAGCTGTGATAGTTCTTTTCCGAGGACGATGCGGTCTGCTTCCGAAAGGAGCTCTCCACGAGCCAGAAAGAGTGAGAGCAGTGAGAGGCAGGCAACCTGCGCCACGTATGCTTTGGTCGAAGCAACACCGATCTCAGGACCGGCGTGCGTATACATACGAGCATCCACCTCACGTGCGATGGTGGATCCCACCACATTGACTATAGCAAGCGTCAGTGCGCCCTGGCGCTTTGCCTCACGGATCGCCTCAAGCGTATCAGCAGTTTCCCCGGATTGTGACACAGCAATAAGAACTGTTTTTGGAGTGATGACGGGCCTCCGATACCGGAACTCTGACGCCGCCTCGACGTCAACGGGAATGCCGGCAAGTCGCTCAAGAAGATACTCGCCTACCAGTGCGGCATGATATGCAGTACCACATGCCACAAGAACGATTCGCTCGGCTCCCTGTAAGCGATCTCTCAGCGCGTCTAGCTCCGAAAGCACCACGATCCCTTTCTCGGCATCAAGTCTGCCTCGGAGCGCATCCCGAAGCACATTCGGCTGCTCCATGATTTCCTTCATCATAAAATGCTCATACCCGCCTTTTTGAATCTCGGCGGCATCCCACGCGATAGTATCGATAGGAAGTTCGATGGCTTCCCCAGCAAAAGTTTTGACGGCGTGCCGATGAGCTTCGAGCACCGCAATCTGCCCATCGCCCAAATACACTACATTCTTGGTATGGGACAGGATCGGAGAAGCGTCCGATGCCACGAACCGTTCACCCTCGCCCACCCCCAGCACAATCGGCGCGCCCATACGCGCAGCTATAATTTTCCCTGGTTCTTTTGCATACGAAATCGCAAGACCATAGGTACCCCGTACTTCACCAAGTGCCCTCAGAACCGCTTCTTCGAATGATGAAGGCCTGGCCTTCATCATTTCTTCGATCAGATGCGGGAGCGTTTCAGTGTCGGTGTCAGAAGAGAAACGATGTCCGGCTCTCTCGAGCTTTTCTCGGAGCTCTTTATGGTTTTCAATAATGCCGTTGTGCACCAGGGCCACCTGCCCATCACAACTCACGTGCGGATGCGCGTTACGCTCAGTCGGTTCCCCGTGTGTAGCCCACCTGAGATGTGCAATCCCGCTTGTACCAGGTAACTTTTCCCCCTCAAGTTTTTTGATAAGGTTCTCTACCGCACCCGATGACTTTGAGAAACCCGCTCCAGGAACAAAAACTCCTGCTGAGTCATACCCACGGTATTCAAGCGAAGTCAGCCCCTCGAGAAGAAGTGGCAAAGCTTCCTTTTTTCCAACATAAGCAAATATTCCACACATGCTTGTCTATTGTAACCGTTTTAACCGGTAATAAGTTTCAAAAAGTCTTCTATGGACTTGAGCGTAATAGTAGGCTTCTGCTCATCATTCTCCGGCTGCCAGTCTTTCCGCTTGCCCTGAAGCAAGCGCACGGTCGTACACCCGAGCCTGTTTCCGTACATAATCTCACGGTCGATTCGGTCGCCCACCACATATGCCTCTTTGGAGTCAGCGAGCTTTGCGGCAAAGAGTGTCTCGCGCATCAAGTCAAGCTTTGAATCACCATCAGCACAAATTGCGACTGAATCAAAGAGATGTGCAAGCCTCAAAAGTTCGAGCTTTCTACGCTGTATGGATTCATCGCCAGTCGTCACAAGCACGATGCGAATATTCTTTGCCCGAAGTGCATTAAGCACAGGGATAGTGTGTTCAAAAGGAGTTATAGTATCCAACTTCTCATAAGACCCCGCAAGCTGCCCCGTAGTATCAAAGAGTGTATCGTCGAGATCGAAAATAACGAGTTTCATTTCTGTAACACGTTTAAAACCTTAGGAACAACATCCGAAAGGTCAACGGATGGTTCAAGCGCCACTGATACGTGCCCACCTTCAATAGGCACAACAAGCTGAAAAAAGTTTCCATAGCGAACCAGGACGTATTCAAACCCCCCGCAGTCAATACCACCTCGCTGTTTTAAAAGGGTCAGAAGAGTTGGATTCACCAGCAGCTCTTCATATTTGTCTGAATCGGAATCACTTGCTCCAGAAAGACCCTCTCGAACCTGCGACTCAAGCACGCCATTCTGATACAGCGCGACATACCGGACATCGGGAGAAACGGCAAAAACTGAATCTGTAATGGATTTCATATTACTCACACTGTATCAAAAACAAGACGACCCCGCATCCGTCGATGGACGGGCGGGGGGTCGTGGGGCAGAGACCAGTTAGAACAAGGAGCCTAGCACCGCTCGAGGCGGAACACCAGCTTCTCTTCGGTCCTATGGACCTTGTCGTAGCAGTGGCGAGTGCTCAGGACTCTCCTTCCGCTCCGCTCACGCTCCATGGTCAGCATCAGCGCATCGCGCCCGTTGTGCAGTCGCGGCCTCATCACCATAATGAACGCGCTATCCACAGGCTGATTACACTGGAGCATGAAGTAGACTGCGCTCAGGCCAGACTCAAGAACGATCTGGTAACCAGGAATGTTCTTCTGACTCCAGGACTTGTGGAACTCCGGATCAGAGACCTGGCGGAGCTCGGGGGCATAGGCAAGGCCCAGCTCAGCTGGCGTAAGCTCCGTGAGGAGAACACTGTGCCGCTCGTCGAGCTCTGAGGGCTCCAGGCACTCGAACGCAGCACGCGCGAAGGTCCGGATCACGACCTCTGAGGCCTCGAGCTCAGCGTAGAGCACCTTGGTTTCAGTGATACCACCGAGGGTCACGCGATGCAGGAGAAGGGGTGTCTTCAGGAACAGGGTCTCAGAAACTTCGGGGTCCAGGCGTACACTGGAATTGCTCATGAGATTAGCCTCCGTGGTCGTAAGATCTTATGTATTCAGGTTCAACACCAGACTCTTTTTGTCATAAAAGTAGGAGTTGGTCAAGTCTTTTATATTTGCCCTAAAATGCTATGCTTTTTTCGATATGAAGCTACTCGAACACGAAGGCAAGGCACTTTTCACCAAACACGGTATTCCAACTCCGGCTGGCGTACTAAGGACATCAGAAAATAGCGGACTTCCTGACGCAAAGTCTTTTGTCGTGAAGGCACAGGTGCATATGGGCAACCGCAAAAAGGCAGGTGGAATTCTTTTTGCAAAAAATGCCGCCGGCGCAGAAGGCGCACTGAAAAAGTTGCTCGGCAAAGAAATCTTGAATGAACCAGTAAAAGAAGTACTCGTCGAGGAGGAACTCAAGGGCGTTGAGGAATATTATGCGGCATTTACCTACGACACTGAGACGCGCGGACCAGTACTACTCCTCAATAAGGATGGCGGAACCGGAATAGAGAAGGCAAAGGTCTTCCCCATTAACGTCATGGAAGGGCTCCCAGGATTTAAAATACGAGAGCATCTTGTGGCAACGAAATTCCCATCGTCAGACATTCTTCCAGTCGCTGGCATCATCGCAAAACTCTGGAAACTTTTTACCGAAGAGCAAACAATCCTTGCCGAAATAAACCCGCTCATTAAAACTAAGGACGGAAAGTTCGTTGCCGCTGACTCAAAAATCGACCTCGGGAAACGTCGACTCGTCGAGGCTATGGGTGGTGACATCGCGATCTTAGCCTCTGGCGGTGGCGCCTCGCTCCTCAATATCGACGCCCTCCTTGCAGCTGGTGGTAAACCTGCTAACTACACGGAATATTCCGGCAACCCTCCTGCTCATGTCGTAACCAACCTTACAAAGCAAGTACTCTCACAGGAGGGGCTTAAAGGCTGCTGGGTGGTAGGTGGCACCGCAAACTTCACCGATATCTTTGAGACCATCCGTGGATTCGTAGAGGGTCTCCGCGAAGTAAAGCCGAAGCCAACCTATCCGATCGTTATCCGCCGAGACGGCCCTCGACAAAAAGAAGCATTTGAATTTCTTCGGAATGTTGGGGCAGAAGAAGGGTATGATTTCCATCTTTTTGGATCAGAAACACCAATGGTGGGTACCGCAGCTATAATGGTTGAACTTGCATACAAACATGGCAATTCTCGTTGATACAAAAACGCGCGTTTTAATACAGGGCATCACGGGCGCCGAAGGGTCACGTGCCTGCCGTGAGATGCTTGGGTACGGCACAAAAGTGGTTGCTGGCGTTACTCCTGGAAAAGGCGGGCAAAAGGTGGAGGGTGTTCCTGTTTACAATACTGTTGCCGAAGCTCTGGCGAAACACAAAGAGATCAACACCTCGCTCATCGTAACCCCCGCTGGCGCAGTAAAGGACGCAGCGCTTGAGGCCATGGCCCACGGGATACCGCTCATAAATATTCTTGCAGAACACGTCTCGCCACTTGATACATCCATGATCGTCGCAATGGCAAAAAAGCATGAAACACGCGTTGTGGGTCCGTCGTCCGTAGGCATCATGTCCCCCACCATTGGAAAGCTCGGGAGTATCGGGTCCGGTGAGACAAAGAATATTTTTACCAAAGGGCATATTGGCGTGGTTTCAAAGAGCGGTGGGCTCACTGGTGAAATTGCCGTTATTCTTTCGCGGGCTGGCATTGGTCAGTCGACCGCAGTGGGCATCGGTGGCGACACGATCGAAGGATCGGACTTTGTAGACATCCTCGAGCTTTTTGAAAAAGATAAAGAGACGTGGGCAACAGTCCTCTTTGGAGAAGTTGGGGGCACATCTGAGGAACGAGTTGCTGAGTATGTCGCAGCGAAAAAGATCAAAAAACCGATCGTTGCGGTGATTGGCGGAGAATTCACCACCCACCTTCCGCAAGGTGTTGTGCTTGGGCATGCTGGAGCAATCGTCTCGCACGGCAAGGGCGGATATGCATCAAAGATCCGCACCATGAAGAAGGCGGGTATCATTATCGCAAAAACACTTGAGGAAGTTCCTGACATTCTGAGAAAAATAGTTACAAAGAAACTATAACACCATGAAATGGCATACCTCTATTAGCAACGACAAAGACGGCGAGCACTATATTCGCGGAGAAAAGCTCGGCGAAATGATCGAGTTATACACCTTCACTGATTCTATTTATTTCATACTTCAGGGCAAGAAACCCAAGGAGCGAGATCGGAAAATGCTCGATGCTATATTAGTAGCCTGCATAGAGCACGGGGTCGCAGTTCCCTCGGCCTTTGTACCGCGCGTCGTAGCTTCAACCGGAAACTCCATGAACGCAGCAATTGCCGCAGGAGCACTCGCTATTGGCGACTTCCATGGGGGCGCCATCGAAAACGTTATGAAAATGCTCCAGTCAGGAACAGTACCAGAAAAAGTTCCTGGGCTTGGGCATAAAGTATACAAAGATCTTGATCCACGCGCAGAAGCTCTTTTCAAGAAGGCACTTGAGCTTGGTCTCCCCGGAGAGAACGTGTCACTGATAAAAAAGATCAAGAAAGGGTTCGAGGACTCTCATCCTGAAAAGAAACTCCCGATAAACGTTGACGGCGCAATTGGTGCCATACTCTCCGACATGCGGTTCGACTGGCGCATCGGCAAGGCACTCTTCGTACTTGCGCGCGTTCCCGGGATGATCGCCCATGCCCACGAAGAGATGGTGAACGAAAAGC
>CAYJBK010000027.1:0-10243 GCA_964368365.1 uncultured Candidatus Saccharibacteria bacterium | reverse complement strand
GTGCGTGCTGATCTCAGCAACGCTCACGAGCGTAGTGTGTGCACAGGGACTGGGCATCGTCCGCGGAGGGATCGAGGCCGACCTGGCCGCGCGAAGGCAGCTGGGAACCACGAACAACGTGAACGTCCCGAGGGCTAGCGCCCCCGCCTCCCCCGCGCCGGCGGCTTCGGGCTGGGTCCCGTATGAAGACCCGACGAAGACCGGTCTGGCTTCAGTCCCTGGTCTGCCCCCGGAACCGCCCAACTCCAACGACGATCCGGCGAAGCGCCCTCCGGAGTTCCAGGCAAAGGGCCCTGACCCCAAGCCGACCGCTACTCACGAAGCCCCGTCCAACGCCGAGCTCAACGCTACCGGGGTTCCCGAAGGAGCCCCGCCTGCCCCAGGAGGACCGGCGATCGCCGCACCCGCACCAGCGGTGTTTACGGCCGGAGCTCCAGCCACGCCGCCCACAACCCCCGCGGCTGATGCGAAGGCGCGGACACACCTCGCCGAGCTCATCACCGCGAACGACACCCGCCAGACGGAGATCAAGCGGGACAAGAGTCTCAAACGGAAGGAGAGGCGTGCAAAGCTGAAGGCCCTCCAGGTAGAGCAAGATCAAGCCTGGAGAGCAAAGTGGTACCTCGACACGGCCCAGCGTGGCCTCAAGAACGCCGAGGGCAAGCTCGCTAAGGCTAAGACCCGAGGAGAAAGCCCGAAGCGGATCGCCGACCTCGAAGGGAAAGTGAGCCGTCTCAAGGCCACCGTGAACGACAAGATCACCGTGGCCCAGAACCTGGTCATCAACCCCGTCCCCGTGACGGTGGCAACGACTTAGGAGCTCGCTATCGTCCACCAGTTCGCTCGCACTGTTCGCCCCCGTTCGCATTCGTGCGAACACCCCGTAGCCCTACTCTGTAGGGCTATATATAATTATGGGGCTATTTCCGCAGTCGTTCCAAAATTTCGCGATCGATATCGCCAATGTCTCGTCCGTACGTGAGTCGAGAAAGTTCTTTCAACTTTTCTCGCACTTCTATAGATCCTTTTTCTGCATTCATCGTTTTCATGTTGAATGGCCGCGCTGGCTGACCTTGGATAAGCAGTTTTACAAATGCGTTCTGGTTTTCAATACTTATCAGATCTTTTTCAGTAAATTCCGGTCCAAACTGTTTGATCAAAAATTCTGTATCTTCTGCGCCAACCCGAAACGCGGCCATGGAACCAACGTTCCCAAACACGGCCGAACGAATTTCATCGGTGAGCTGACTGATAAACTGATGCGCAAGGTTCAGACAAAGCCGATATTTACGAGCTTCGGAAAGAATCACGGAAATCGAGTCTGTGGTGTAGTTTTGAAACTCATCGATATAGAGATAAAAATCTTTGCGCTCTGACTCTTCCATATCGACGCGGGAGAGAGCAGCAAGAAGAAGGCGTCCGGTCACGATCATGCCAAGAAGCGAAGAGTTGATATCGCCGATTTTTCCTTTGGACAGATTTACGAGCAGAATTTTGCTCGTATCCATTACTTCGCGAAAATTAAAAGCGGACTTCGTCTGACCGATGATCGGGCGCATGTAGTCGTTAGCAACGAAATTTCCAAATTTGGAAGTGATGTAGGGCGTCATGTTTGCAAGCCCCTGCTCACCGGAAGTCTTCGAGGCTTCCTTCTCCCAGAAATCAATCACGGCAGGATTTGAGATGCGGGCAAGTTTCCGCTTTCGAAACTGTTCATCGGTGAAAATACGAGACACCTCCATAAGGGTTGCCGGCTCATTCTTCGAATCTTCCATGAGGAGAAGGAGAGAATACCGCATATACTGCTGGAACTGCGGCCCCATGCTTTCCTCGGAAAACAAACGATTGAAGATAGACTGAATTTCGTTCACGATGAATGTTTTCTCCTCAGGGCGATCCTGGTTAAATTCCAGCATGTTGATTCCCAGGGGGCGACGCACATCTCCCGGATCGAAGACAATGACGTCGTCAATGCGCTCCTTCGGCACGCGCTCGAGCACGTGGTCCACGAGGTCGCCGTGTGGGTCGATGAGGCAGAGGCCCTTGCCACTTCTCATATCGGAAACCATCTGATTCAACATCAAATATGATTTACCGGTACCTGTTTGGCCAATGATATAGAGGTGGCGACGACGGTCGTTGTCGGTGAGACGCACCAACTTTTTATCCCCGCGGAAAATACTTTCTCCAAGCACAACGCCCTCAGCCGAGAGATTTTCTGGAGGAGGAGCCTCGTGCGTCTTCACCCACTGGATGCGGGGCACGTCTGTTGTCAGCGTCGGCAAGTGAAAAATACTTGCGAGCTCTTCGATATTTAGGACCATCGCGTGGTCAACATCAAACTCGCGGAAGGAGTAGGCATACGCGGTATCCTTGGGATTTCTCGGTCGAATAACTGAGAGCTGGTTTCGCACCGGCGCGGAAAACTGCGAAAAGGCGCCCGCCACAGCGAGGACCACGTCTTCCGCGCGGTCCTTCGTCTGGGCCGAGGCCACTATGCGTGCGTTTACCGCAAAAAGTGGCTTAGCGATTTTCGTCTGGAGCGCTTGTACCGCAGTCTCGTCTACGGGCTTTGTTGAATCACCGCTGCTTTCTTTCTCTCCCAGAAAAAAGTTTTTAAAATCCTTCGCTTTAAAGAGTGCCGTGCGGAGTACATCTGAAAGCTTGTCGCCCTTTTTCAGTCTTCTGATGGAATCCGTCACCAATTTCTTTGCGTCATCTCCAGACTCTGGGCGCACCACAAACTGAATCGAGGCACCCTCGCCCACTTCGTCAAGCTTAGAAAGTGTGCTCACGAGCGGAGCAAAGGTATCCGACTCACTTTCGCGATAGGTGCGGAGGGGGAGCGCGTAGTGCTGCTTCAGCACAAGATACGCCGCAGCTGACTGAATACCAGGACCGAAGATGGTGTAATCCTCCACCTCGTGTACTTGCGAATCGGGAAAAATACCTTGAATTTGGCGGGACACAAATTCCAGAGACGCGCGCGGCACTGCGGCGTAAAAATTAATATTTTCTGAGGCATGATGCACGGAAACCTCGAGCGCGAACGGCTTACCAAGGGATGCGAGAGCAGAAAACAGCTGCTCGGTGAGATTTATTTCTGCAAAGAGGCGTTCCTTTGTTACCGCCTCTCCTGGCTGGAGTTCATTTCGGGAAACTTTTATAAGAAGGAGGCGAAGGTCAAGCGAACGAATGTACCGTTTGTAAACAAATTTATAGACAAGCAGTGCGATGATGAAAAGCGCCGAGACGCCGATGATAGTATTGGCGAGGTAAGTAATGATCTGAACTTGATCTATCTGCATACAGAATTATGAGACGGCCTTCCGGCGCTTAAGCTCCTCATACATCTTGTCTACCAAAGCGTCGTGAAATGCATCAATAACGTATACATCCTCTTTTTTTACTCTCTGAATAGCCGACTCAAGCCCTTTTGAAAAAACTTCTTGAATGAGACTGTTTACCTTCTCTGCGGTTTCGGGGTCGAGATCGTCGAGATATGAGGAGCCGGTTGCAGCTGGTTTTGCCCCTACTCCCGGAGGAGGCGGGGGAGGCAGAGGGGGAACAACCATCTGTATTTTTTCAGCAAGTGAGGCGCGGAGTATTTCTTTGTCGGATTCTGATTCGTGTGAAATACCGCGTGCGGCTTCAAGTTCACGCCGCTTCGCTGCAATCTCCTCTGAAAGCTGCGCGATCTCTTGTTCGATGGAATTTGCGAAAACTTCAGTCATGCCACAATTGTACACCGAAGCACTCAAAGCGCGAAGCATTGTCTCAGGAGTGGATTCGTGGTAAAAATTGTGCGGATACGAGAGGAGGTTTGAATACGATGACAGAAACCCCTGCTGCACAAGCACTGACCGTGCTTCTGGAGCTCGGAAAATTCGACACGGAGGCAATGCGTGCTTTCATCGTCATGCGAACAGGCATGCGTGGGAGCAGTCTTGCCACCTTCAACGCTCGCGTGAACAACCTACCGGAAAACTGGCTCCTGAAAGCCCAGGTCCTCGTGAACCTCGGTCTTGCCCTCGGCGCGCTTCCTGAGTCCGCTGTGCCACGATTCGCGCTAGCACGATACGAGTTCCCCTGGAACGAGGCCATTGCAGGCATCGCATACAGGGTACTGCGCGCCGAGCCGGCAACACTCCACATGAGAATCGCACAGACTGCTAAACTCGGTCCACGCGAATATCGCATCGCAATGGAGAGCACCGAACCGCCTGTGAAGATGCGTCTCAAAGAGGCGCTCTTCCAGGAACTCGGGATCGGGGTCGTTGCCTTCGCCCTCTGTCTCGGACTCAAAACCGAGTGCACTGCAGCCATCACCCCAGTCTGGTGAGAGAGCTCGCGAAGCACGCCCACCCCGCCGTCGGTCTCTAAGAGACCGACGGCTTCATCGTTTGTGGTAGTATCAAGTCCATGCCTCATCACCTCGACGGCTTGAATGACCCCCAAAAAGACGCCGCGCTTCACACGGAGGGGCCGCTTCTTATCATCGCGGGCGCAGGAGCCGGAAAAACACGCACGCTGACACACCGAATACTGCATCTCATTGAATCCGGCGTCCCTGCACATGAAATTCTCGCAATAACCTTTACAAATAAGGCAGCAAAGGAAATGCGCGACCGGATTGTGGCGCTGCTTTCGGGAAAACACACCGGCCACGCCAATGGGCGGGCAAGTATGCCCTTCATGAGCACTTTTCATTCGCTCGGCGTTTCAATCCTTCGCGAATTTGCGCCAGCACTTGGTCTCACAAAATATTTTTCAATACTCGACAAAAGCGAAGCGCTCTCGGTAATACGCCGAGCAACCCGCGAGCGCGGGATCGACCCCAAGCAGTACGCGCCAGAAAAGACCCTCTCGATTATTTCACGAAACAAGGCCGATCTCATAAGCAGTGATGAGTTCCGGAAAAGAGCTGAGTCGAGCCACATCAACTCCATCGTGAGCCAGATCTGGGATACTTACGAGCGGCTCCTCAAAGAAGCAAAGTGTCTCGACTTCGATGACCTGATCACGAGGACGGTCAGTCTTCTTGAAAATAATCCCGCAATACTGGAACAGCTCCAAAACCGCTGGAAATATATCCATATCGACGAATACCAAGACACAAACGTGGCTCAGTATCAACTTTCCAAGCTGTTGGCGAGCAGGTATAGGCACATTTGTGTCGTCGGAGATACTGATCAGTCGATCTTTTCCTGGCGCGGGGCGCATTTCAAGAATTTAATGCGGTTCGAGAAGGATTACCCAGGAACAAAAGTGGTCCTCCTCGAGGAAAATTACCGTTCGACAAAAACGATTCTTCAAGCAGCAGACGAGGTAATCAGCAAAAATACAGCTCGTTTTGAAAAAACACTCTTTACCAGCAACAAAGAAGGAGAAAAAATCACTGTTTTTCAGGCGTTTGACGAAAGCGATGAGGCACGGTTCGTGGCGCGGACAGCAAAAGAGCTCATCGCGGGCGGTGAAGCACCCTCGAAAATAGCGGTTCTCTACCGAGCAAACTACCAATCGCGTGTTCTAGAAGAGCGGTTTCTCCGGGAGGCGGTACCGTACCAACTTCTAGGAACACGGTTCTTCGAACGTGCGGAGGTGAAGGACGTCTTGGCGTACATAAAGGCGGCGATCAATCCAGAAGATATTGAGTCTTTCAAACGTGCCGTGGCCACACCAAGCCGTGGGATAGGGGATACCACCCTAGAGAAGATTGTGTTTAAGCGCGAAGACGAGCTTAACCGTGGCGCCGCAGAGAAAGTTTCGGGTTTCCGCGCTCTCCTTGCTGAGATCGCCGAATCCGCACTGACCCTAAAACCATCCGAACTCGTGAAATTTGTCATGCGGCGGAGCGGCATTGAGAGTGCGCTTCTGAAGGATCACGAGGACGAACGGGTGGAAAACATCCAAGAACTGGTAACCCTCGCCGCAAAATATGATGCTGATACGCCGGAAGACGGCATAAACCGCCTCATCGGCGACGCCGCGCTCGCCGCCGACCAGGATATTCTGATCGAGCACCGCGAGGGAGTACGACTCATGACCGTCCACTCGTCGAAAGGTTTGGAGTTTACATACGTTTTCGTCGTGGGACTCGAAGAAGGGCTTTTCCCTCATCACCGGTTCGACGATAGCTCTGACCCAGAGGAAGAACGGCGCCTCTTCTATGTGGCGATCACCCGCGCGGAGGAAAAACTGTATCTCTCCTGGGCCATTGCACGAACAATCTTCGGAAATAGGCAGTTTCAGCAGCCATCTGAGTTTCTGGGAGACATTAGCGAAGATCTGAAGGAAAAATCAGGTTCGGGCTTCGACGATCCCCTCGGGAGTCAGGTTCCAAACTTCGACGAAGATGAAATCCAGTGGGGGTCGCTCGGGCGTAAGTAAAAAGCTGGACATACGGCAAGGATGTATATACACTGTATATACATATGAAAATACACGCGGCAACGTGGGGAAACAGTATCGCAATCCGCCTCCCAAAAAAAATACGGGACAGTAAGGGTATTTCTGCGGGTACGCCCCTCACAATCGAGGAGTCTACGACCGAGATCATCATCAAAAAAAAGCGACGAGTCAACGAGAAGATCGACATTGACGCGATGATCAAGCGAATACGCCCTAACACGCTCCACGAACCAATTGACTGGGGTCAACCAGTTGGTAAAGAAGTATGGTGAGCAATAAAAAGCAGTACATACCCGATCGAGGAGACGTCGTTTGGCTAAACTTGGGTCCGGGACGTGGCCACGAGCAGCGAGGGTCTCGGCCAGTGGTCGTCTTCACTAAGCGAACTTACAATACGAGAACTGGCATGGTCATAGCTTGTCCTGTTACCAGCAAGCAAAAAGGGTACGAATTTGAATTTCCCCTGCCATTACCCATCGGTGGAGTATTATTGCTCGATCAAATTCGTTCTGTAGATATAAAGCACCGAAGTTTAGACACGGCAAAAAAAATTGAGAAAATTGCTCCGGAGCACATGGAGAGGGCTGCGCACATAATTTCAGCCCTAATAGGACACCCTCAATGAAATACTATTCGACTGCAGTCTCCGATGAAGAAGACCTAATAATCCCTATCCCAAAGAAGCTGCAAAAGAGATATAGGATAGCGGAAGGGATGCCGGTTGATATACGCTGTACAAAAAGTGGCATAAAAATAATTGTAAAAACCCGTGACCACGCCTAAAAAATCACTCGGGCAGAACTTTTTGACTTCGCCGGGAGCAGTTTTCCAGATTATTCAGGCAGCAGAGCTTACGCCGGATGATGTTGTCTTGGAAATCGGGCCAGGAAAAGGGGTTTTGACGAAGGAACTTCTTACCTGGGCAGCAAAAGTAGTAGCCGTAGAAAAAGACGAGGCTCTGAGTGAGCTTTTAGCAAAAGAATTCGGTACCAAAAAGAATTTTACCCTTGTTTCTCAAGATATTTTAGAGTTTAAGCCAGAGGAGCACGGGCTCCAGGATCACGGATTCAAATTAATCGCGAATATTCCGTACTACATAACAGGGGAAATACTGCAAAAGTTCCTTGAGGCACCCATACAGCCGTCCCGCATGGTGCTCATGGTTCAGAAAGAAGTTGCCGAACGGATCGTGGCGCGAGACCAGAAGGAGAGCATCCTTTCCATGAGCGTGAAAGCGTACGGAACACCCAGGATCATAGCCACAGTTAAGGCGGGGAGTTTCTTTCCAAAACCTAAGGTCGATTCGGCAATTCTCCTCATCGACCATATTTCTCGGTCTTTTTTTGAGAAAGCCCACCCCTTCCTGCATGATGGAGGCCCGGCCTCCATCATAAAAGAGAGGAAATTTTTTGAGACGGTAAAAAAGGGGTTCGCACATAAGCGGAAATTCGTAAAAAGCAACCTTGAAGCCCCGGAAACGGCCCTGTCTCTCTGTGGAATACCACCAAAATCCCGCCCAGAGGAACTTTCCAAAGAAAACTGGCTCTGTTTGGCCTCAAGGAGATAGGGTCGGACAAAAATAAGCGAGAGAGCATGCCCCCGAGAGAACCAGAAGTCGCCTGCCCAGCGGGCAGTCGCTTCCTGCGCTCTCGTCGGCCGGCCCCGCCTATGGAATATAAGGCGGGGACCATGCCCGGCCTTCCTGCGAGAGCTTCTCCTGTGGGCATGCTCTCTCGCTTATTTGTGTCCGGGAAAATGAGTTCGAAAATCAGTTTACTTATCCACATGTTTTTGCCGTAAAAATAAGGGTAGAAGTGGTACAATATCCACATATCCGTTGGAATATTTACCCAGCAAAAGGTTTGGCATAACAGCAGTTTTTATACTCGCCGCTTTTGCTGGTTGGTTTTTCATTTTTGGACCCGGTAAGGACCGCCGAGCCCCCGCCGAAACGCCTTCTCCGAATTTAATCAGCATCGAAACAGCTCCGACCGAGGGGCCAGAGGGAGATACCACCACTCCAACGGAAGAGAACGAGCGCTATTTGCGCTTAGAGGGAATCGAGTTCCTTCCTTCGCGACTCGCAACGAGCGACGAAACTGCCTCGTCCACAGTCGCAAGCAAAAAGTACGGGATAGAGCTTGCGCAGTCACTCACGCTCTACGGGCAAGCGACACGACTCAATGAAGTTCAGCTTCTCCTGCGCGCACTCGAGAAGGGAAGTGCAGCGAAAGCGCAGACCGAACTTCTGGGTCTCCGCGCGTGCGCCCAAGCACATGGGGCCGTCCGGGCCGCACTCACGGCACAACACGTACCTCAGTCGTTTAAAGGACTTCACGCAGCACTCGTGACATCCGTTTCACGAATAGAGCAGCTCGCGCGAAACATGCAAGAGCCGTTCACAGATCCCGTGCTCGCACTGGCAAGCGCCGAAGGATACGTGCGAGAATCGGCAGAACTCAAGCGCGTTCTCACGAGCATCAACAACGAATTTTCACACCAAGGAATAACATTTTCTGATACAGAGAAAGCCACAGTCATCCTCTATGAAGTTCAGTAAGAACACAGTCGCAGCATCACTCCTCGGGCTTACGCTTTCCGCGAGCGCCGTCTTCTTGCCCGCACTCCAGGCACATGCCGTCTTCACTGATCTGAACCAGCTCGGGCAAGACCTTGGATCGCTTGAAGACAGGCTCCGTCAATTCCAGAGACTTCCTGGCGTGGCAGGAAGCAGTGGAGAGCTCAACACTGCAATCCAAAACATTTCAGGTCTCAATGATGGAATAGCTGCTTTTCAAAGAGTTCTGCAGATTCCAGTGCTCGCGCAAAATGGTGGAGGAGGAACCGCCGCAGCAATCAATGGAACTCTCGAAGGGCTTGGTGCAATCCTCGACACGCCACTCTTCTCAAATTTTGAAGGCGCAGGAAAACTTCGCAGCACACTGGGCAAAATAGGCAACGCAACGGAAGCGCTCTCCGACATTGGTAGACTTCTCGACGTTCCGGAGCTCCGCGATCTCGGAGGGTTCTTCGGAGGAGGAGGCAGTGGCGGCGTGCTTGGAGGATCTGGTGGCGGCGGGAGCGGGATTCTAGGCACTATCAACAAAATCAACAGCACCTTTGGAGGCAAAAGTCCCGTGCTCGGCGCAATCTCTGCCATTTCAGGCGTCGCGGCGGGGGAGGACGAGTCGCTTCTCAACGTGCTCAGCAAAATTCCCGCAGGTGGCACAGGGCTTGCGAGCGACGGGCAGGCAGCGTGTGGGGTTCAGCGTACAGCAGAGGGAGCAGAAGAGGGGGGTGGTCAGCGAGACATCGCCGCGGGCCTGAGGAAGCTCGTTGAAGAAGAGGCAACGGACTTTATTAAAGACGAAATAACCTCAGCAGCAGATGCAGCAACGGGTGGACTTGCCAGCGCAGCAGCGGACTTCTTGGGCATTGGTGGCGACGATGGCGATAGTGGCATTACCGGGAAAGGCGTGCCCACAGTCGAGCAAGATGGTGCGCTCATTAAGCTTCTTCAGGAAAACAAGAATCTTACGCTCATCGCGTGCCGACATCTTGCGGTGATTCGAGAAATTCAAGAAACGCTGAATCCCCAAGCACGCGAAAGGTCTTTGATAAGCCTCGAGACCACAAAGGGAACCTACTACACACAAGAAGCGACGGGCCGTATAAATTCGCAAGGAGTTTCGGGCCAATCATTTATCACAGACTCACAGTCGTGGCAAGACGAGAAGGTGCGCGGAGCCGCGGCACTCACACTACAAAAGTTTTCTGAAGCGCCTATCTCATACCGATTCAAAAACACCCTCCAAGAGCAGCTGGTGCGCCA
>CAYJBK010000026.1:0-10304 GCA_964368365.1 uncultured Candidatus Saccharibacteria bacterium | reverse complement strand
AAGATTCCCTTTATTACTTCCTACGCCATGTTTTCTCCCGGGCGTAACTGGGAGCAGATACGCACCACCATCGCATACAACAATCAGCCAGTGAAGATTGCCGGTTCTCATGGTGGTGTTTCCGTAGGACCTGACGGTGGGACACATCAAGCCATAGAAGATATTGCTATCACGCGTGTTATTCCTCGCATGCATGTTGTTGTTCCGGCAGATATCCATGAGGCAAAGAAGGTAACGGAGGCGTGCGTTGCTATCGACTACCCCTTTTATATCCGGCTTGCTCGAGAGAAGACACCAGTTGTCACTCTGGAAAACTCTCCCTTTGAAATAGGTAAGGCAAATCTCGTGAGGAATCCTACTGCGCCTAAGGTCGCGATTATTGCCTGTGGGATGATGGTGTACAACTCCCTGCTTGCAGCGAAGAAACTTTCTGACGAGGGAATCGAGGTTTCAGTTTTGAATAACCATACGATCAAGCCGATGGATACGGAAGCTGTGCTTGCAGTAGCCAAGGCGGCAGGACGTGTTGTAACTGTCGAAGAGCATCAGGTGGCGGGAGGTATGGGCTCGGCTGTTGCGGAGTTTCTCGTAGAGAACTATTCAGTCCCGATGGAAATTGTGGCTGTTCGAGACCAATTTGGTCAGTCTGGTACCCCACATGAACTTATTGAATATTATGGGCTTGGGGTGAATGCGATTATCGAAAGAGTAAAAAAAGTTCTCGCGCGCTAGTGCTATGAAAGTTCTGTTTGTATGCAAAGGGAATTGGTATAGAAGCCAGATAGCTGCGGCGCTCTACAACCAGCTCACGCATGGAGAAGAAGGGAGTTCGGCTGGCACATACGTTGGTGCCATGGACGAGCCCGAGGGCCAAAGCGTCTCTACTCTTATGCCGGCAGATTTTTTTGAGACTGCCGAAGCACATGGCCTAGATCTCCGTACACACCGTACTCGAAAACTAACTCCCGAGATGATGGAAAGTGTCGACGTTGTTGTTTCAATGGCCGAGGAGCCGTATATTCCAGATTTTCTCCGTACTAATCCAAAGGTTGTGTTTTGGGATGTTCCAGACGGGAAACGTGCTGAAGCGATGTACCAAAAGATTGCCTCCCTCGTGAGCGGTCTGGTTCAGTAGCTTATTTTAGCATCATCGGGCGGTAGGTTTTTGGCGCCTTGTCGAGAAGGTGTTCGAGGTCTTCGCGCCTCTGGAGTCCTTCTTGTGCACCTATTTTTTGCACTACAGACATTGAATTTATGGGTGCCCATGCGAGTGCTTCAACTGGCGTCATGCCGAGGGCAAGTGCGGAGACAAAGGTGGAAGCGAAGGCGTCTCCTGCGCCCGTGCGTTCGTATGGAGCTTTGGGGTCTGGATAGGGAGGCATGAAGTGCACTTCCTTTTTGTGTCGCACATAGGCACCCCTCGGACCGTCTGTGATGAGTACGATGTCAGGTCCCAGTTTCTGCATTTTCCTGAGGAGTGTGCCTGGGTCAGAATCTTGAATACCCAGAATCTTCTGTGCCTCTTCTACATTGCAGACAAAGACCGCAGAGCGTTCATAGAGGTACGCCAACTTTTCCGCACCAAGATTTATTTGAAATGTCCCTGGTTGGAAGGCAAGTTTCGTTTTCTTGTGTTCCGCAAGATAGTTTTTCAGATCGTCGTGGAAGGAGAGTGTATCTGGGCCGAGCGAGGTCACATAGAGCCATTTAGGATTTCCCATGTCTGGAATCGAGTACGCATATTTTTCATGCCGTACGAGAATTGTTCGCTCGTCCTTAAACCACAAGACGTAATGATAGTTACTTTTCTGTCTCCAGTGGCTTTTCACAAAATCAGTGGAAACTTTTTCGCGCTTCAATATTCTCAGGTGTTCCTTGCCGATATCGTCGTCGCCCTGATTTGTGAGAAGCGCGGAATGGAGGCCCAGTCGAGCAGCGGCAACAGCTGCATTCGCGCAGTTTCCCACAGCTGGGACAACCTTCACAAATTCGTAGGGAATTTTTGCACCGAATTCAACACAGAGTTCTTGCGCCACGTGGTCGACGTTTGTGTGGATCTCAGCTTTCTCGAGACGAATGAAGGCGTCTGTCGTAATATCACCCACAGCAATGAAGTCGAACTCCTTACTCATGAAAATAAGTATATCATTTCCGGATTTCTTTTGTGGTACAATAGTCCACATGAAAACATTACGTGAAACAGTACTGGATGCCAGAGGCAGAAAGGTTGCAGTCGGACATTTTAATATTTCAAACATTGAGGGCCTCTGGGCAATCTACCAAGGTGCCAAGACGCTTGGTGTGCCCGTGATTGTTGGTGTATCAGAAGGCGAGCGAGATTTTCTTGGTGCCAGGCAGGCGGTACTCCTCGTGAAGAGCGTACGAGAACAGTATGACTATCCTATCTATATAAACGCGGACCACACGTACTCCTTTGAGCGCGTGAAGGAGGCGGCGGATCTTGGGTACGATGCAGCGATTTTTGATGGAGCCAAGTCCTCTTTCGAGGAAAATGTGACTGCGGCAAAACGGTGCGTGGAGTACGCTCGTTCAGTGAATCCGGATATGCTCATTGAGGCAGAGCTCGGATACATTGGTCAGTCCTCAAAGATCCTCGATGCGGCACCCGAGGGAGCTGCACTTAAAGAATCTGAACTTACCACAGTCGAAGAAGCACAGAAATTTGTGAGAGAGACAGGGATAGACTTTTTCTCACCAGCGATTGGTAGCATTCATGGCATGCTTCGCCTAACGAACGATCCTGATCTCAATATTGATCGCATCAAAGAAATTTCCAGTGCTGTTTCAACCCCGCTCGTACTCCATGGCGCATCGGGTCTCCGAGAAGAAAATGTACGGGATGCCATAGCTGCCGGAATCTCGATCGTTCATATCAATACAGAACTTCGCGTGGCATATCGGGATGCGACGAAGCTCTCGCTTCAGGAAAATTCCGACGAAGTGGCGCCCTACAAAATCATGAAGCCAGCAGTGGCCGCTATGCAAAGGCTGGTGGAGGCAAAGCTCAGACTTTTCAATAATCTCTAGTATACTTATGGACGGTAGAGTTTCCTTATGATGTGGAGGAGGTGATCTGTATCACGCAACCGTTCTTGAAAGTGGTGCCATCCTCGGACGATCCCGACTGGATCCGGGGTCAGCTCGAAAGCGCCCGCGAGTCTAGCGATTCCTCATCGTACTGGAGTCCGGTCGAGAGGCTCATCGCTCAGCTGCTTTCGGACGCTGTTCCGAGTCAGAACATTCAGCTGGCTGGAGCAACTCCGTCTGAACTCGCATGCGGAACCCAGCTTTCTTGCCTGGAACACCCTGTCGTCTACAACCGGGTGATCTAGGTCAGCAAGCGAGCTTGCGTGACTGCCGGACGGGGAGAGCTAACTAGCTCTTTCTGTCCGGTTTTCTTTTTATACTATCTTTCTAAAGTATTCGATCGTTTTTGCGAGGCCGTCATCTACTGTTACAACTGGTGCCCAGTTTAGTTTTTCTTTCGCGAGAGTGATATCTGGCTTTCTACGATGTGGATCATCTTTGGGGAGCGGTTCGTAGGTAATTTTTGATTTTGTCCCGGTGAGTCTGATTATTTTCTCGGCAAGAGTAAGCGCGGTGATCTCCTCGGTATTTCCAAGGTTTATTGGCCCCGTGCTCCCACTTTCCATGAGTGCGATGAGTCCGCGCACAAGATCCGACACATAACAGAAGCACCGAGTTTGCTTGCCGTCGCCGTACATTGTGATAGGAGAGCTCTCCAATGCTTGTACGATAAAGTTGGAAACGATCCGGCCATCGTTTTTGGCCATTTTGGGTCCGTACGTATTAAAAATACGTGCCACGCGAATCTCAAGTCCATGTGTCCGATGGTATTCAAAGAAGAGCGCCTCCGCCACGCGCTTGCCTTCGTCGTAGCAGGCACGGATTCCATTGGGATTTACGTTACCCCAATAGGATTCTTTCTGAGGATGTTCAAGCGGGTCACCATACACCTCTGAGGTTGATGCTTGGAGCACGCGAGCGCCATGCTCTCTGGCAAGTCCGAGTACGTTTATTATTCCAAGTGTATTTGTTTTTATCGTCCGTATCGGATTTGCCTGGTAGTGCACCGGAGAGGCAGGGCAAGCGAGATTGTAGATCTTGTCTATTTTTACAAAACGGAGCGGCTCTATGATGTCACCCTCTACCAGTTCGAAGTGAGGGTTCACGAGGAGATGTTCGATGTTTTCTTTTTTTCCGGTGACGAAACTATCAAAGCAGATGACCCTTGTGTTTTCATTGGCGAGAAGCGCCTCGCAGAGGTGGCTTCCGATGAACCCGGCACCGCCGGTGACGAGTATTATTTCTTCCGTGTCTCGAACCATGCGATTGTTTTCTTTAGACACGTTTCAAAATTTGTCTCGGGCTTGAAACCGAGTACTCGTTTTGCCTTCGTAATGTCAGCGTGACTGAAGCGTACATCACCCATGCGTGGGGGGCGCTTCTCAAGGACAAGTTTTTTGCCCGTATGCTTTTCAATGAGCTTCGCAATCTCGTTTATAGAGATCGGCTTTGAGTGCGCAATGTTAAATACCCCGCCCCTGAGAGGCTTGGGATATTTCATTGCGAGGATATTGGCGTCCACGACGTTATCAACAAAACACATATCTTTGGCTTGCTTACCGTCGCCCTCGATGTACCCCACCTTTTTCTTGGGAAAATATATCGCTTCGAGCCAACCTGCCACCACTGTGGCGTAGGGCGAGTCACCATACTGTCCCGGCCCGAATACGTTAAAATAGCGAAGCGAAACTGTGTCGAAGCCATAGAGCTCGGATGCCATGCGCGAGAGTACTTCGCCGCTGTATTTCTGAAACGCATACGGAGAAATCGGATTTACTTGCACAGATTCGGATGTGGGCATCTCCTTCGTGGGACCTGGTACTGCGGAGGACGACGAGTAAATGAAGCGCTGTATGCCAGAGTCGCGTGCTGCTTCGAGGAGTGCTGCTGTGCCGCCAATGTTTACTTCGGTCGTTTCTTGGAGATGCTCAACGGAGTAGGTAACACGTGGGCGTGCGGCAAAGTGAAATACGTATTCTGGGGCGTGTTTCTGGAAGATTTTTTTAAGCAGCTTCGCGTCCGTAACGGATCCTTTGTAAAAAGTGATGCTGGTATCTAATGCTTCCTTCCGGCCCGTTGAGAAGTCGTCAATCCCGACGATTTCAGTAGAGGGAAACTCCTTTTTGAATTTTTGAATAAAATTGCTGGCAATGAAGCCGGCTGCGCCCGTAACGAGTATTGTTTTTGCCATAGTATGGTTCACAGTATACAACTCGCCGGCCTTGGCACAAGTAACAGGCCTGAGGCGAAACCATCCCCTCCGGCGAGGCCAGAGAGGACGGTGGGTGGCGTTCAGTCCCGCGTGAGGCGGAACTTTACGGCCTTGGGCGCTTTGGGCCGGATCACGAGCGTGATGTCACGATCCGTATAGCCTTGGAGGATCCGGAAGATCTCTCTGAGCACCGCGACGATCTTTCGGTTCTGCGGCTGGAGGTAGAGCGGCAGCTCTTCCTTCTGGGTGTGAGGCCGCCTCGGTTTCGGCGGAGGTCTCCCTGGTCGTCCGTACCACTCCTTATTCGGAATGGGACTTTCAACCGGTTTTCTTCGCTTGTGCTTTTTCCGCTTCTTCTGGCGGGGAGCCGTTTCGGGCTCAGCGTCGGTTGCCTCAGCTTCCTCGACTACGGGAGTCGGTTCAGGGAGAGGCGCTGCCGTCACTGGCGCGGGAGGCGGTGACTCCTCCTCAGGTGGAACCTGGTCGTGAGATTTCGGAACCAGCCTGAGTATTGGTGGATTGGGGAGCTCTTCCTGTAGTGGGAGTGGTTCCCGTGCCACGACGAGCCCTTCCGCATCCTCGTGAAGCACGCGGTGCGGTTTGGGCGGCGGCACGTATGGAGCGGGGCTATTCGTGCCAGTGCTCGATCTCCATACCGGGAGTGGCTGAGCTGCTTTTGGCGGACTCGGCAATTCCGGCGGCTCTGGAGCGGGTGCAGGTGACCGCAGGGTCGCCTCTTCCTTTATCAGGGAGGTCTCTTTGGGCGGTGCGAGATCTCGGTCGAGCTCTTTCCAGCTTCGCGTTGGTATGAAGTCGCACATGTAGCGCCGGTTACCAGACTCATTTGCCGTGATCTCGAAGAACATGTGTTCCCTGTCGCTGTTTGGTGCGGACTTGATTTCGCGGACGGTTGCCTCAGCGATCTCGAGCCCGATGTAGAGGGTGCCTTTGGTCTTGAGGTTTCTGTGCTGAATAAGGAATTTAGCGGTGGAACCCTTTGGAACGGGAGGCCTCCTCGCATCGATGATGACCGAAATGAGAGGGTGCTTCGGCAGCTGCTCTAAGAATGCAGCGCGCGATCGCTTGCGTTCCTCTTTCTCGAGTTCATAGCTGCTCTTTCGTGGCAGGGTCTTGGGCTGGGGTTGCCCATAGTAAGCTGTTAGCTTCTCGCCCGCCTCTCTGAGGTACGGTGGCCCGGCGCCGGTTGGCTGCTGGGCAGTGAAGGTGAACTGTTCCCGGACACCGTCCACGATGAAGGCGGCTACGAAGAAGATCGTGCGCGAGGAGATGTCGAGAAGCTTGAAGAACTTCCCACCCATCTCAGCTTCACTCGGAGCACACGCGCGGAGCGTTAGACGTTCCGGGTCAGCGTCAGCTTCGATGAAGTACCTGGTCAAATGCTCCTCGATCAGCGGTTCAAGCTTGTGGTCGTGTTCCTCGAGCGCCTCAGAATACATAATGCTCTCGAACATGAGACCGTCCTCCGTATCAGTGGCACTGGTTTTGGGTGTACGCGAAGTGAACTCTGACCACTACTCTACAATATTTAAAAAAGTTTTGCTTGCTCGGGCTCGGGTTCTGCGGGGACAGGCGGTGGAGGCACGACTGATGGGGTAGCTGCTAAAGGCGTGGGCGGCGGGGGAGGGGTGATGCCCACTATTTTCCCGAGTGCAAAGAAATCTGTTTCAAGTGCACGCATTGCGCTGCCCGCGCGGAGTGCGGCGGCGGGATGATAGAGTGGAAATATTATTCGTCCATCCAGCGTTGTTGATTTTCCGTGATCGTTCGTCATCTTGGCGAGCGGCAGAAAGTAGTTCATTGAAAAGCGTCCCAGCGTGGCGATGACTTTTGGATTTATTAGTGCGATCTGTGCGGCGAGGTACGGCTTGTACGCTTCAATTTCTTCCGGGGTCGGGTCGCGATTTTCCGGCGGCCGTCGTTTTACGATATTGGTGATGTAGACATCACGGCGGGGAAGTCCGATCTTCGCAAACATCTTATCAAGCAGCTTTCCGGACTGGCCGACGAAAGGGCGTTTTTGCACGTCTTCATGAAATCCGGGCGCCTCGCCAATGAACAGTACCTCTGCGTTCACATTTCCCTCACCAAAAACAAGATTTGAATTCTTGAGTGGAAGCGCCTTGTCGTTCACCATCTGCTTTCGAAGTTCTTCAAGCTTACTGCGCTTCGCCTCCTTTATCGGATCAAATTGCGGTTGGGTGCTCGGCTGTTCATCTGGATTCATGAAAAGAATTGTATCAGAAATAGAACAGCCCGTCCGCTTGGTGGCGAACGGACTGTAGTCCCAGCCCACGGTGAGCTGAGGAAGGGATGATCTAGAGGTCATCCCGGATGGGGATAGCGGAGATGCGTGCGCAGAGCTTCTGCTGACCGACGTTCCTCGGGGTGATGTTCATGAGGCTGAGCATCGTCCTTCGGTCTGTTGGTTCAGTGATCAACGCTGCGGTGTAGGGCCCCTCGTTCTGGTGTTCCAGAAACCTCGCCTTGATGCGCTGGCTTGAGACCACCAGGAGGCCGGCTTCGAGGAGGGTTGAGGTGTCCGCGGTGATGCGGATGTAATACTTCTCTTTCCTCTCGAGACCCATGTCGGGGATCAGGCGGTAGGTGCGCGCACCCTTCGGGGGCGTTCTCCATCCGCGCGGAATCAGGGGAGCGTGTGCCTTGCCCAGTGCCGCAGGTACAGCTCGCATGATGTCGGAGATCACCGCACTTGCAGTGGGAGCACCGCCTGCACCAGCACCGGCGAAGGTGAGTGTGCCTGCGTGCTTGGACTTCACCATGATGAGATTCTGCTCGTTCCGGGTCTGCCCGAAGGACGAGTTCTTTCTCACCACAGTTGGTCCCACAGAGAGCCGATGCGACATCTGGCTCGCTTCAGATTCTGCGATGAGGCGCACAGTCCGTCCGAGCTGCCCAAGCAGCATGAAGTCGGCCGCCGTGATCCTCGTGATACCTCGAGTGTCTGAGTCCTCGTGGCTCACCTGGTGTCGGAATGCGAGTGTGGCGAGGATCGCGAGCTTGTAGGCTGCATCCTGTCCGTTCACATCGAGCGTCGGATCCGATTCGGCGAACCCGTTCGCTTGCGCTTCCTGGAGCGCAGTCTCGTAGGTGACCGGATCGGCGTTCGCGCCCTCCTCCATCCGCGAGAGGATGAAGTTGCACGTTCCGTTCATGATCCCGGTGATCTTCTCTACGGTGTCGCCAGCGAGGCTTTCCATGATCGCGTGGATCACGGGAACGCCACCACCGACAGCCGCTTCGAAGAAGAGACCTGGTCGCTGCCGAGTAGACTGCCCGGCCGCGTGGTACAGACTCTGTGCGGCAGAGGAGAGCAAACTCTTGTTCGCGGTCACTACCTGCTTCCCAGCGAGGAGCGCTCGGCGCGCGTACTCATGCGCGTCCGACGTACCGCCCATCAGCTCGACGACGATGTCGATCTCGTCATCCTGGATGATGCGGTGTGCGTTCTCGATCAGAACGCTTTCCGGCGGTTTGACCCGCCGCTCCTTCCCGATGTTCTTCACTGCCACGTACTTCACGTAGGGTTCGAACCCGACGCGATCGTAGAACTCGCCGTCCTGGGTCATCTGCTCGAGGATCTCGAAGACCCGAGAGCCGACGGTCCCGCATCCGATGAGCCCGATGGTAACTCGAGGTAGGATGGTGTGCCTCCTTATGGCTGGTATGTTGGGCCCACTCCGACTGGAGTTGGCTGTTAAAGACCACAGTAGTTCCGCGCTATCCTAGCACCCGAGCAACAATTAATCCACGGTTTCCACATCTGGATCTATGGCGAGGCGTATAACAGGTTTACAGCTCACGCTTACCCGAGAGGAGATAGAGACACTTCCTCCGCGAGCTCTGGCTATTCGCCCGATGCCGCATAAGGGAAGCTACAGCTCGACGCCAATATTTTTTCATGCTAGCTTCTGGGCTAGAAGGAGATGTACCAGCATGAAGAGATTTCCAGAGCTGCCGGACGAGATGCTGATTCCCGAACGCCTGCGAGAAGGGATGCGACCGATCATCGAGAGTGCAGAACAGCACCTCTCGAAGTACGGTGAGTGTTACAATGAAGTGAAGGAACGCGTTCAGCACTATCAGCATCGGGTGTGCAAGCATCCGAAGACGAGGAAGATCGAGATGATTGACCCGAACCATCCGTTCGGAAGTCAGGAAACAAGGGTGCCGAGCCCTGGGAAGGAATGCGTCGAGTGCCGGCTCCAGTTCTTCCCGTGCGCGAAGTGCAAGGGTATACTTGTTCTCGAATCGACGGAGCGCTCTGTCGAAGAGGACTGGGAGTGGAATCACAACTTCATCTGTTCGAACAGTCGTTGCTCGGACAAGATGGTCTTGAACCATGACAATCCGAACGGTGGTGGCCCGCTCGTCAGACGTAACAATCCGAAACAGGGAGGTCAATCCTGAACAGGAACTGCAAGTGCGAGTTGAAGTACCGGAAACCGAGACACGAACAGCATCCGACGCTCGGGCAGATCTTGGCTGGCTGGGAGTGCCGGGCTTGCTTCACTTACACAGCCAGACCGAAGGGCGATCCGCACGAAGTGTGCCACCAGTGTGCGAAGAAGATGGTTCATACCCTGCGTTTTCATCACGGAGACAAGACGTACTGTTTCTACTTCGAATGCGAAGACGCGGCCTGTGCCAACAAGTACGAGTTCACCAGCATGAACCCGGAAGCCGTGGGTTGCGAGTACGGCCCGGCCGATGGTCCGCGTTGCAAGCCGCTCCCGAAGGATGCTCCTCCGCCGAAGCGTGAGCTGACTTGCCCGGTCTGATCACCGAGCGATCGCCCCTGCCAGCCGAAAGCTGGCGGCGGCATTTCATTTCTCACAAAAAATTAGGTCTGGACTAAGGCATATAAATCAATTATTATCTAGCCATTCCCCGGTAGCTCAGCGGTAGAGCGACGCCCTGTCAAGTAATTGCAGCTTTTGGGAGT
>CAYJBK010000025.1:0-10337 GCA_964368365.1 uncultured Candidatus Saccharibacteria bacterium | reverse complement strand
CCTGAAACATTTAAGCGTGTAGTTGCCTCAGTAAAAGCTTAATATGGGAAAGTCGCTTCCACGACTGGGAGCCCACGTATCAGTATCAAAAGGATTCGAAGCCGCTTTGAAAGAAGCGGCTTCTTTCGGTGGTAGCGCAATGCAAATCTTCACCAAAGCTCCGATGGCGGCCAAGATGCGGGAGGTAACGGAAGATGAAGCACGGGCTTTTTCGGCATCTCCGTATCGGAAGGAAATCACGGATATTGTGGTGCATGCATCGTACCTTCTTAACTTCGCAAAGCCTCAAAGCAAAGACGCATACGAGAGACGTTCGCTCGCGGAAGACCTTCGCAGTATTGAGAAGCTCGGCGGGCAGGGAGTTGTGCTCCACATGGGTAAATATCTGGGCGTAGATCCAGCAATAGCTGACGCGCTTTTCGTAGAAAATCTTCTCGCGGTACTGGAGGACACGAAAAAGCTGAAAGTTCCAATCATACTTGAAAACACCGCTGGCCAAGGCACCGAGATGGGCTGGCAACTCGAAGAGTACGGACACATTTTCAAAAAATTCAAAAAAAACAAACGCATCAGGTCGTGCATCGACACTGCACATCTTTCAGGCGCGGGATACGACCTAGGGACTCCCGCTGGCGCAAAAGCCACTATCAAGAAGCTCGAAGAACACGTAGGAATCGAAAATATCGTCTGCGTGCATTTCAATGACTCAAAAAAGCCAATTGGCGCGCGCGTAGATCGCCACCAAGACATCGGATATGGCACACTGAAAGTTGACGGCCTCCGAGAATTTATGAGGGGTCTCCACAAACAATCACCCTCACTCCCCTTCATCCTCGAAACGCCACAAGAGCACGCAACCTACACAGAACAAATTGCGCTCGTGAAAAGCTGGTTTTAGAGTGTAGCAGGAAAATAAAAAGACCCCGTGTGCCTTCGATGGATAGGCCTGACACGCAGGGTCTTTTTGTTTTCCTGCTACTGCGCCACTGTCTTCAGTGAATACACGATGTCGAGCACACGCTCGACGAGCTTCTTCGGGTCTTTGTCGTACACAATATACGGATTATCGGCCGCTCGGTGACTCTCAGCAATCATTTCCTTAATAATATCGTCGGTTTTCCAATCCCCCTCTAAAATCCCAATCGGTTTCTTGTCTTCAAATGCGATCGTAAACTCATGGATCGTACCAATGCGTCCGCACCCGAGAAATATGGCATCCGAGGTGCGGGTCATGAGAAGATCGCGGCCCGGGTATCCTGCCCCCGTATAAATAATCAGATCCATGTAGTCGACAGGAAGCTTGTACATTTCAATATGCTCCTTCTCCGATGAAGCAGGTGAGAGACCCACGGAGATCCCGTTTTCATCTTTTGCCCCCATAGCACTCCAGAACGGAAAACCGGTAGTAGCCCCGGTAATCAAAACCGCGGCATGCCGCACAATCTCTCGCCCGAGCTCTCGAGCTGCGTGAAGCGACTCTTCACCACACCCCGTGGTATCGGCCGCGCCAGATACAGCAAGTTTTATCTTCAGATGCTCGTGCTTGCGTTCAAGATGATTGTGTACCATATGAATGCTCGTTAGTTAGACATACGAAGCTCAACGAACTCCCCCACGCGAGGGGCTGTCGCATCGAGCCCAATCGAATCACGGATTTTTTGAACAAGAAAGAGTGACGACTTCGGCTCGCCCAAAACCACAAAAACATGCTCGAGCTGATCTGCTCCTCGATGCACAAAATCAATTAATGAATCAGAATCTTTATGCGCCGAGTAGCCACTTATGGTTGTGACTCGCGCACGGACAGGAACCTGGCGACCATGAATAGTAACCCTGGGCGTTCCATCTTGAAGAATACGCCCCAACGTTCCCGGCGCCTGATACCCCATAAGAAGAAGAGTGTTCTTCGGGTCGGGCAGATATCGCTCCTCGTGATGCACAATGCGACCGCCATTCGACATACCCGATCCGGCGATGATTATCTTGGGCGGCAAAACATCGTTGATCGACTTTGACTCCTCTGTGGTAAGCGTAGGAACAAGACCTTGGAAGCTGAAAAGGTCTTCGCCGAGGTGCAGTTTCTGCCACACCTCTTCCTTATAATACCCTGCATATTTCTGATAGATCGCAGTTACCTTAATAGCAAGCGGAGAATCAAGAAAAATAGGAACCTTAGGTATGCGGCCGCCCTCGGTCATTTCTTTTAGTTCATAGAGTAGTTCTTGGGTTCGTTCAAGTGAGAACGCTGGGATCATAAGAGTCCCCCCTTTGTTGATCGTGTCCTCTATCACGTCTTCCAGCATACTTTTCCGTTCACTCCTGTGCTCATGGTTCCGATCTCCGTAGACACTTTCTATCATCAAATACTGGGCGTCTGTTACAAACTCTGTGTCCGGCAAAAGCGGCGAAGGAGTATTTCCCAGATCGCCCGTGTACGCCAGTTTTTTCTCGCCGTATGAAAGTTCAATGATACTTGACCCGAGTACATGCCCGGCATCTTTTAACTGAAACTCGAACGCGCCAACGGAAAACTTTTCATGATACTTGTGTACCTCCCAGAGAACCATGGCACGCAGCACGTCGTCCTCTGCATAGAGAGGCTCCTGCTTGTCAGCATGAGCTTCTTTCTGAAGTACCCCCATGCTGTCAGTCATCATAGCCTCCGCAATCTCCTTTGCGGGAACACTTGAAATTATGCGCCCCCGAAACCCTTCTTTCACAAGCTTGGGAATACGGCCCGTGTGGTCAAGATGTGGGTGACTCAGAATGAGCGCGTCTATCGACGCGGGGTCATAGGGAAACGGCTCGCGATTCGCCGGATCAAACATTTTACCACCCTGATACAAGCCACAGTCAAAAAGAACGCGTGTCTCTTTTTTTTCTCCGATCGTCTCTACAAGAAAATTTGATCCGGTAACACCGCCAGCTCCACCATGGAAACTTACTTTTATTTTTTTAGTGTCTGCCATTGCCCTTTAGTTTAGCACGGCCGCGGAAACACAAACATCCCCTCGTGGGGATGTGCGCGTGAGGTCGTTTGAGAATAGTAGCCCTAGAATAGTCCAGGTGGGTGCCCCCACAAAGATACCACGGTACCTCCGTATACAAGCTCCCTGCTAATACTTACTAGTTACTATTTCAAACGACCTCGGAAGTAGTATACGCCAGTGAAGAAAGTTGTACAGAAGTAACACGCAGGGCTCTATTCAGTAGGTGTCGTTGTGGCAGGTGCTGGATCAGGGGCCGGCTCTGCTGGCACGGGAACGGGATCGGAAACTGGCTCCGGGGCGGGTTCTTGTACGGGCTCAGGTTCCGGAGCGGGTTCCGGAATAGGTTCAGGCGCTGGCTCGGGAGCTGGCGTCGGTAGAGGTGCAGGGTCAGCTGGTGCAGGAATAGTGACCGTCTCGAAGGTATTGAAGACCTCCACAATACGCACCACTTCGAGTGACTGATTCCCGTTACTGTCCGTGACGGAATACACCACATGGTATCGGCCCACCGTCTCTGTATCTACGTCAGTAGCAATGATTGTTGCGGAAAGATTATGATCCTTGTCGTCGTGAACATCCGCGCCCGGATCAATATAGCTTGATCCTTTTTCTAGACGGGCAGGATTATTACCGCGAAGGACAATAATGGGCGTCCCCGACCCCGCGGGAGAAGGCGCGTTGAGGGCGCGGGTAACCTGCTCAGAAATCGAAAGTTCTCGGGAAACTTCCCTCGAAACTTCGGGAGGCGAGCCAGCGGGAGACGTGACCGCATCGATGATATTCGCACGAGCGCGCTCTTCGGATCCATTTCTCAGGTAGATAGCAAGCGTCTCCCCGGTTGACGTCGCCACGACAATCTCTTTAACAACCGGTACATATCCAGGAAATTCTTGCTCAGTCGGATCGAGAAACTTTCCAATGAGTCCTGAGTATTCCGTTGCAACCACTTTCGTCGTGAGTCCAGCCTTACGTTCCGCAGCCTGCGCCTCTCTCATAAAGAGAAGCTTCGCCTCAACAAGTTCTCCTAGCTGACGTGCCACATACACACCGAGATCTTTTCCGTCAAGACTTTTCTTGGTAATGGTAAGCTGTTCTTCTTTCTGAACTTCCTTCCATACATACTCGGCAACTTCCAGAGTCGTATACGTGTATGCAACATAATACGTATCCGCATCCTCAGTAACAGTTTTTATTTTGAGACCCAAGTCAAAAGAGTCAAGATTCGCTGTAAGCAAAAAGCTGTTATCCACAGACTGTACTGTACTACTTGAACTGAGTATCCCAAGACGCACCTCAGGACTCGCCGCAAATGCAACTCCAGCACCACTCATTAGAGCAAGCAGAATAAGGACGAAAGCATTGTTATACGTGGCAAAATGCAAAAAACGCCGAAACATATACTCTAAGTATACTCGTTCTTGCGAGAAAGAAGAATGGCCTCCTCAACAACCACTTCTGGATCTGGTAGATACATGCCCCAATCCGCGACAGGAACATCTACCCGAAGCACCCCGTCTCGAAGAGGCTCGAAGGGTAGCTCATCAACGAGAAGACGTTTATACAAGGCACGAGCCTTATGATACGGAGAGCCGTTTCTATAGGGCAGAACAAAATCCGGATGCTTACAGCTCGCAATAAGCATAATGGAGTTATTGAAAGCCCCAGCCATCTGGATAAGGGACGTGTCGTTTGAAATCAGAAGAGACGCGTCGTGAAGTAACGCCAAGAGCGCTCCCAGCGAAAGTGCGTCACGCAAATCAAGAACACCAGGAGGCACTGCGACATCAATAACCCCCGTGCCGCTATCCGAGTCCCGTTTCCCCACCAGACAAACCGGCATGCCCCTCTCCACAAGCCCACCCACAACGGCCTCCCACCAGACCCGGGGAAACGTCTTCGTTTGCCAACTCTTTCCTGCGTGCACCACAATAAGCGTCTTAGGATCGACGCCACGTAGTTGCTCGCGAAGCTCTTGCCTATCCTCCGGAAATACCGCGAGACGAATCTCCTTGTCCCTCAGCGGAAGTGTCCGGAGCAAAAGTGCGGCAGCATGATAATCCACCATGTGAGTAGTAAGAAAACAGAGCGACTCACGCAGGGAGCCGGTAGTAGGAAAAGTAAACCGCTTCGGATACCCCAACTCCTTTTCTGGATCGTAGGTATTATGAAGGTGTAGAGGAACGGAAAGATGCGCAAAAATACGTGGGACACCGCACACAATGTGCACATCGCGATCTGGATACACCTTCTCTATAAGGTACCGTACGGCCGGCTCGGCGCACACATGATCTCCCAATCCCCCGTCAACGCTAATAACGAATCCCTCTTTCATGGCGAGGCATACTGCTTCCACCACTCGTGAACATCTGTAAAAGGAGGAACGCATTCCTTGGTCTGCATATGGATTGCGAGTGTAGGCACAGGGCTGAAAAGCTGCACGCCTCTCTCTTGCCAAATGATATTGAGAGACGTTGCTTCGGTAACTTCGGGGTCACTCATATACCGACTCATGCGCATACAGAGATCAAAGTTTTTAAGAAACGCAGGACGTGAAATCAAAAAAGTTCCCGTTGTTGAAAAATCAGTGTGCCAATGGCGGCGTGGGCCCATAACAAGATACGAGGGCTTCATCCAGCGCGGATTGTAATTGTCTGGATAATCAACCGGAAAAATAGCAACCTCTTGACCACCCAAATTCTCTGAAAATACCTCTTGCGCTTCGAGCATTTCAGGAAGAGCGCTCGGAGCATGGAGATAATCGTCTTCTACAAAATACACGATGTCAGCTTCTGTATCACGCGCACATGCATACGAAGCACCGAAGGAAGGCCCTACACCGCGAACGGAGAGCGGCACAAATGTTGCAGGAAAGGACGTGCTCTGGATCAGTTCGTGTATCCTCTCGATGCACAGCCCATCAGAATGATCATCAAGCACGGTAAGCTGAAGAGTATAGCGCGTGCGATCGACCTCACTCAGCGTATGAAGCAACGAGCGCAAACAGCCAGAGATGAGTTCGCTCTTCGGGATATCAAGCACCCGCTGACCGCCATGAACAGTGGGGCCCGAATGGGTGCGGAGTATGACATGAACCTTCTTCATTGGTACAGAGTGCCATTTCTTTCTGAAATATTCCATGTCTCGCTCCATAACCGTACGCTGTAGGGCCGAGGGGTTTGCCGATTGCCCAATTGCATGAAGAATCGGTACCGGAAGATACACCACACGAAAGCCCGATTTTCGTGCACGGAAACAGTAGTCAGAATCACTTCCATAATTGAAAAAGTTTTCATCGAGTAAGCCCTCGGCACGGAGTGCGGTCGATGCAATAACCATCGATGCCCCTGTAACCCACTCCTCCTCGGTACGTTGGGAGTGATCGCCGCGTGACACTCGTCCACTCTTGTGCACCCCGGCTGGAAACGCTACCCCTGTACCTCCGTGGTGTATAAAATCAGCGTCTTCAAAAGAAAGCATCTTGCACCCAATAACACCCGTCTCGGAATTCTCCTTAAATTCTCGAGAAAAAGAGCTGACGGCTTCCTGAAGATTGGGCACGGCGGTATCGTTATTCAAAAGCCACACCGCTCCATACCCCTTCTCAAGTCCATAGCGTATCCCTTCGTTACAAGCACGAGTAAAACCACGATTTACGTGATTGTTGTTTATGATGCAAATCTCGCCATAAAGATACGGGATGGCAATCTGACGATCTCCTCGATGCACTGCATCCCATGGAACCACGGCTCCCAGAGATGGGAGTAAACGAGCAAGATGCTCGTCACTTCCATAGTGAGGAATAACGATAAGGAAGGAAGACTTAGGCGCTGGGGTATACATACCGACGTTGCTCAACTTCAGAAACGCGATGGAGAAGCGCCTCACGAACACGACGGAGTGGCTCGGACCAGTCACCGTAGGTCGTTTGCCGGAAAAGCCGTACTGACTCGTACCACGGCGATCGTTCGCCAGGCACAGCCCAGGTGTAGTACGGCAAAATGGGAAGAATAATCCACGTCTCTTTGCCCAACGCCGCTGCAAGATGAGCAACTGACGTACATGAGGTAATCACGAGATCGCACTCATTGAGTGCTGCCGCTGTGTCTTCCCAGGTGCCCAAGAAAAGCTGAAGATCCACAACCTCGCGCGGGAGTGGACGTAGATCGGTATCCCGCTGAAAACTAAAAACTTTTACCCCCGGGATCGTACGAAGCCCAATCAAATCGTCGGGCGAAAAACGACGGTGTTGCTGGTGCTCAAACTGAGGATTTCCAGACCACCGGATACCCACCTTGAGATCACCCGAGGGCGTCTTCATAATCGATCTCCAGAGAGTACTGTGCTCCTTTGTGGGCCCAAGATACGGCTTTCCCGGCAACGTCTGGTACGTATGCCCCGTCTCCCGCACTGCACTCATACCCGGCACCCAGTAATCGTGGAAGACGCCAAGCTCGACACCGTGCTGCACGACACCCGAAACTCCCGGCATACGCGCAAAGAGGGGTGCAAGCTGGGCAGAAGCACTCACCACAACCTTAGCACCACGCTCGGCAAAATCATTAGCAAACCGCACGTTGATTATTTCATCTCCCAAACCTCCTTCGCCACGCATCAAAACCGTTTTTCCCGCTATGTCATGTCGCTTGCCATCAAGCTTTGGCTGACTTGAACCTAGATCCTTCGAGCCAAAAACGCTGATATTCCGGCCTCGATCGATAAGCTCCATGCCACCCTGGAGGTCGCCGTGTCCCAGCACATGCCAACCTCTGTTAAAAGCAACGCGATCATCCTGCGAGTCGGTCTTCCACATCATCTCGGAGAGACGCCACCCTGTCTCGAAATCTCCCTGAATATTTGCCTGGAGCTGCTGGTCGAGCGGGTGCATACGTGGGGACATTCTAGCAAAGGGGTCCTAAAAATGCTATTGAGTAGTAGCAATGGAAACCTCGCCTCTTCTCGCACAATCCAAGCTGCACTTTGACAAGGGCGAGATACGAGAGGCTGTTGAATGCGCGCGTGAGGAACTCAAGCAAAATCCCACGAGCCTCGACGCACGTGCCGCACTCATTATGTGCTACGGGCTTGTCGGAGAGATGACAAACCTTATTACCCTCCTCCGAGAAACGACAGAGGTGTATCCAAGCGCACTACCGTTCACAAGTTCATACCTTTTCTGCCTTAACTATTTCAACGCCTCACCTGATTTCATTCTCTCTGAACATATACGACTCATGAAAAGAGCGGAAGGCTTCATACTCAACCCAACACGCCCACAGCAAGCCTCGATCTCAGAAAGAAAGATACGAATAGGGTATGTCTCCGGCGACTTTCGAGTACACGCATGCGCGCATCTTACCCTTCCCCTTCTCGGTCACCATGATCACTCGCACTTTGATATTTTTCTCTACTCAAACAACCCTGACAACGATGATCTAACAGAAATCTTTAAGCAGCTAGGCCACTGGCGTGACATCAGACATCTTTCTGACACTAGAGCGGCACGCCAGATACAAGAAGACGGAATAGACATTCTCGTCGATCTGTCGGGGCACACCGTCGGTGGCCGTGTAAGTCTCTTCATGCACCGCCCGGCACCGATCCAGATCTCGTGGTATGGCTATCTCAATACTTTAGGCACAGAAGCTATTGACTATCGCTTTACCGACCCGTTCCTGGCTCCTCCCGAGATCGACCGCTACTATGTCGAAAAACTAATCCGGCTTCCACGCGCATTTCTCTACGAATATCCAGAAAACATTCCGCCCGTCGCTCCACCCCCGTATATAAAAAAAGGGTATTTCACCTTTGGAGCCATCCACAACATCAAGAAACTCCACGATGTAACCCTTGATCTCTGGTGCGAGGTACTGAAAAAAGTTCCGTCATCCAAAGTCATTCTGAACACGGAAATGGGGGGTGATATTCAAAAAGTACTCACCAGTCGTTTCTTGAAGCGCGGCATCCCAGCTGAGCAACTCGTCTTTGAGCAAGATCGCGGTCTTCCCCACTACTTCGACTTTTTTGGTGAGTACGATCTTGGGCTTGATACGTTTCCGTACACATCGGGAGTTTCTGCCATGCACGGCATCTGGATGGGAGCACCCACGCTTACCATAGAAGGCGTTACAGAGCTTGGGCGAAACTGCTCAGCAGTCAATCGGTCGCGAGGACTTGATGAGTTTGTAACACAGAGCCCCGAAGACTTTATCGCACGAGCGGTACACCATGCGCAGAACCCTTCCCTTATGAAACGGTTTCGCGAGACATGCCGATCACGACCAGTGGTACGGAACGAAGAGGTCGTACGCGCAGTGGAAACTGTGTACAAAAACCTGCTATCGGGAACAGTGGAGATTTAACGCATCAGTCATCACTTCGGGCCGCACATATTCTTTGAACGCACACACCCACAACTCATAATTCAGTCGCCTTCCTGCCACGCTCACGAAGCCCACGGACTCCAGGCTCTTTAAGAGCACCGGCAAAGTGAATCCTGTATGATGAACCATAAATTCACGCTTCTCCTTCTGAGCCAAAAACCCTCGCCATCCGTAGAGAAGATCGATCGGCGCAATAGGGGTGCCATCGGCATGATACGCCGGCTCAAGAAGCCGTCCATTCACAATCTCTTGCGCAGCCGCTTCAAGATCAGGACACGCGATCACGGCAAGCCCACCGGGCACAAGAACGCGATAAAACTCCTGAAAAGAACGGCGTACATCGTCGGGATAAAGATGCTCGATGGTATGAGAAGTAAAAATTCCCTCAAAACTCACAGAAGGCACCGCCTTCATGTCGGTCATATCGCCAAGAATATCCGGCTTTGAGCTCGGATCGAGATCAAAACTCACTTCCTCCCACGTGCCATCCTTAAATCCGCGACCAATATAATCTTCCCCAACACCGGCCGCGCCCACATGCAGAAATCGTTTCATTTTTAAAAGTTAGATGGGATGGCTAAGCGCAAACACGGGGCTCTCCTTCCGAGCAAACAGCGCATCAACTTGAAGCAACACATCGCCCACATTTCGGTGAAGCTCGACAATATCGTACAAACGGAACCCACAACCATCGAGCATGTTCATAATCTCAAGCATGTAGGGAGCGCCCTGATTGTACTCCTGAATCTGCATCTCGAGAAGCACGAATTCCGCTTTTCTGAGCGTAGATGTTCCGCCTTGTATAATCTGCGCTTCGGCTCCCTGGCAATCCATTTTTATAAAATCGTAGACAGTATCGCCCGCAAGCAGGTCAAGAGTCGTGGTTTGAACATTGAAAGTGATAAACCCATGTTTGAGCATCTCCGGCAAAAACGAGCGCCCCGGGGGGGTAATTTACGTGCTGTTA
>CAYJBK010000024.1:0-10608 GCA_964368365.1 uncultured Candidatus Saccharibacteria bacterium | reverse complement strand
CGGTAACGGGCCCTCTTCCAATTACAGGCGCAGCACAGACAATCAACGCTTCGCTCGTTATCGGTACAGCCCAGGCAACAACATCGTCATTTGACCCAGACACATCTCTTACCAAGGAAATTGGAACCACAGGCGTACGCTTTGCTGGTATCCGTCTCCAGGCAGGATCTGCGGAAAAGATTCGGCTCTATTCCATTCGATGGAATCAGACCGGTTCAGTTGGCTCAGGTGACCTTGCAAACCTTGTAACGATTGTTGATGGTACCTCATACCCAATGGAGATCTCTTCAGACGGTAAGTACTACACAGCGATATTTGGTTCAGGTATCAGCATGGACAAGGGCTTCTCAAAGGATGTCTACGTTCAGGGTGATATCGTAGGTTCAAGCTCATCAGGACGAACTGTTCAGTTTGATATCTACAAGGCAACTGATATCTACATTGCAGGCGAAACCTTCGGCTTCGGCATTACCGTAACCGCAGGTGAGGCTACCGCTGCAGTATCAACATCATCAGAATTCACGACAGGTACTCCGTTCTTTAGCGGTTCTGTAACAAACGTTTCAGCAGGTTCGGTTACAACAATCGTTAAGGCAGCGTCAGTTCCTGCTCAGAACATTGCAGTGAATGTTCCTAACCAGCCTCTTGGTGGTTTCGACATTGACATCAAGGGTGAGTCAATCACTGTTCAGACCATGGTCTTTACTGTGGCTACTTCATCAGGTTCTGGTACGGGTCTTCTCACGAACGTATCATTGGTTGACCAGAATGGTAAGGTTGTTGCAGGTCCAGTAGATGCTACTGACCCAACAGTTACCGATGGTACTCAGACAGTGACCTTCACCTCGACCGTAACCTTCCCAATTGGAAAGGGGACGTACTCCCTTCTCGGTCGCCTTCCTTCAGCAACAGGTAACAACCAGCAGATCGTTGCATCAACAAACCCAACAACAGGTTGGAGCAACATCCGTGGTCTTACTTCAGGCAACAACTTGAGCCTTACGAACGGTTCGTTCTCAATGAACACGATGACCGTTAAGGCAGCATCTCTCGCGATTACCGTTTCCGCTTCTCCGGTGGCACAAAGCATCGTAGCGGGTGGTGCATCTCGCGAGTTTGCTAACATCCAGTTCGATGCAAACCAGTCTGGTGAGGATGTACGATTCTCGTCAATCCCACTCAGTCTTACGTTTGCTACGAACGGTGCAGGTACGGCAGCCGCAGCGACGTTCCTTACGAACTGTCAGTTGTATGATGGTACAACCTCACTCAACACCGGTTCAAACGTGGTTAACCCAACGGGGGCATCAGATGCTGACACAACGTTTACGCTTGATCAGCAGATTGTGATCACGAAGGGTACTGTGAAGACGCTTAAGCTTCGCTGTACAGTGTCTGGATCAGCAGTCGCTCTCCAGCAGTACGCATGGGGTATCAACAGCACCTCAAACCCAGCAGTTACTGGTGTAGTCTCTGGCAACAACGTTGCTGAAGCTGTCACCGCATCGGCTGGCCAGAACCAGACAATCGCAGCTTCAAGCTTCACGGTAGCACTTGATTCTTCAACTCCAGCCTACACAGTAGCCGCTGGCGGACAGACAGGTGTTCTCCTTGGATCACTTAAGCTCCGTGCGGTAACAGAGGCAGTTAACCTCCAGCGCTTGGCTCTCCAGATGTCAAACTCATCTGCGTCTAGCTCTCCAGTTAACTTGTCTCAGGTTCGCATCTATGACGGTACAACTTTGGTTGGTACTGCACAGTTTACGGGCACAAACCGCTTTGCAACGTCAACCCTTACTCTCGTAACTCCTTCAGGTCTGCTCCTTCCAAAGGATCAGGACAAGGTTCTTACGCTTAAGGGTGATCTCGCAGAAATTAGCCAGACTGGTGATGGCACAGAAGGTGCTTTGATCCAGGTTGACTACGACGGCGCAGACTCAACAGGTACGCAGGGTTCAGGTCTTGAATCAGGTTCTCTGATCAACACCAGCTCTACGTCCGACACAGCGGTGAGTGGTGTACGTGTATACCGCTCATACCCAATCTTCACCTACAGCACAGCAGGTGCAACGGCTAACAACGGCACGAACGATCTTCTCGTTCTCAACGTTGCAGCGCCTTCGAATGGTGATGTACAGCTCCGTCAGTTGATCTTCTCTGTTGCAACAACAACAGCAACGGTTTCCGCACCGGTCTTCAACGGCCCGAACGGAAGCGTTGGTACTACAGCCTTGAACGGCTTGGGTACATTGGTTACTGTAACGTTTGATTCAACATCAAACACACAGGACCGGTTGATCGCAGCGGGTCAGTCTAAGAGCTACACCCTCCGTGCAAACGTCTCCCTTACAGGAACGAACACGACAGGTGCTGTAACAGTTGCTCTTAAGGCAGACGCAGCTCACGGTAACACAGGACTCGTTGGTCTCATGGGTAACATCACAGACCTTGCAGCATCGAACATTATCTGGTCGCCAAATGCTACTGGCACATCTGCCACAACAGCAAACGACTGGGCAAACTCGTTCGGTCTTCCAGGTTGTTACTTGATCAGCGGTCTTGGACAAGACTGTCAGTCTCGCACAATCGCAAAATAACCTAGCACTTGTGATCCGCTACTCTTCGGGGTAGAGGATAGCTAGAACAAAAGCCCACTCGAAAGAGTGGGCTTTTGTGTTTTTATCAACACAAAAGCCGGCCGGAACACGACGGTGTGAGGCGGGTCCTGCGTACCTTTCGAGCAGAAAAGGACATGTGGGGCTTTTGTGTTGCACAAAAGAAAGCGGTGTTCTAGAGTATACCTATGTCTACAAAAGCAATCAGTATCGTGGGTATCGTCCTTGTACTGCTCGGTGGGGCGGTCTATTTTTCCCGTTCGCCCGGAACTTCTGTGACCACTCCTTCGGAGGGTACTGCTTCTTCGACTCCGATAAACCTGGGAGCTCTTGATGCGGTGGTGGAAGATTCCGCAGGAGCTACTTCGACCATCCAGGTGCTTCCCGGAGACCGCTCCTTGCTCCCAAAGCCGATACCTTCGCTCACGCGTGCATTTATCCCTCCATCGCCTGAGTTTAACGCCCAAGCAAAGAAAATTCTGGAAGACAAGTATGCTGTCTATGTAAAAGAATTGACCGTGAACCCCTCCAATATTAATACCTGGCTTCAGATCGGAATTCTTCAAAGAATGGTGCACGACACTGCGGGAGCGCTTGAGTCCTGGCTCTATGCCTCACGCTTGAATTCCAAGGCGGCAGTACCACACAAGAATCTCGCCGATCTCTATATGTATGATATTCACGACAACGTAAAGTCAGAATCAGAATGGAAGATAGCTATCGCTCTTGATACTAAAGATACAACGGCATATCGCGGTCTCTTCGATCTGTATCGCCTCGCCTATACAGAAAAGGCGAGCTTGGCTCCGGGAGTGCTTCTCTCTGGCCTCAAGGTAACACCAGACAATATAGATCTCATGTTGCCGCTTGCTGGGTATTATAAGGAAATGAAGGACACTACAAATGCTCGAATCTATTTCGAGAAGGCTTTGGCTGAGGCACGGGTGCGGGGGAATACTCAGCTCGCCGCACAAATACAGGCCGAGCTCGATACGCTCTAGAGAAACCGAATGAACGAACTTTTTGACAAAGACTTTTGGGGGTTTACAACAAGCTTTGTGTTGATCGTTCTTTCTGCAATTATTGTGGCCGTCGCTGTCGTTCTTAAGTATTCGTAAGCGAGTCTTTCCTTGACTTATTCCTAGTATTCTGCTAAGATGACGGAGTGAGTGTTTCTTCACTTTCTATTAGTTGGTGAAGGGCTACCTCTAAAAAACAAAGTCCACAAAACCTCGCGCAAGCGGGGTTTTGTGTTTCTTGCCCGCCAAAAATTCATAATTTTCGGCGGGTTGCTTTGCGTTTTTTCTTGTACCTTGCTACTCTCTAAGTGTGCTCCGGAGGTTTTGTCTTTGGACAGAGCTAACGGTCGCACTCACAGACTTTGTTTTGGAGGTAGCACCCGTTGGCTCTGTCCGAGGGGAAAGCTTCCAGGCAAAAATAAAAGATCTCTGCATCATACTCTGCAGGGATTTTTTGTTTTTGGCGTAGCACATCGAGAAAATAAAAATATACTTCTTGAAACGGCTTCGCCGCTCATGAAACTATGGTCGTTCTAAAAATCCGCGATGGCCGCAAGGCACAGCCATGCTATCGCAGATTTTTATTACTTCCTAGTTTCTAAGATCGTCTGCAGATGTTTCAAGAAGTATATTTTTATTTTCTCGGTGCGCAAAAAGCTTTTTGGTTTTTGAAATTATTTTTTCGGTTATCCACATTTTGTGCACCAACTGTATTGTGTTTATTTTCACTTGCATTGATAATTATCAAAGAGCAACAACATTTATATTTGGTCGAACCCGTTGTTGCACTCATTTATTTTTTGATAACAACATCAATATGGCAAAAGGAAAGAAGAAGCCAGCTGCAAAGAAGAAGAAGCCAGCTGCAAAGCGAAAGCGAGCATAGTCTCATTCAAGGTTAGCTGTAGAAAATTCCTCCGATTAATCTCGGGGGTTTTTTCTTTTTTAGCGACTTTTCTGCGATATATTCTTGAGCGTCCTTTTATGCTAGGATACGAGAACTATGGCTTTCTGGAGCAAAATCTTTGGGGACGCAAGTAGTCGTCGAATAAAGGAATTTCAGCCGCTGGTCACTCAGATCAACGCGCATGAGTCTGGGCTTCAGGCGCTTTCTCTCCACGAATTACGGGCTAAAACTGCTGAATTTAAGGCCCGGCTTTCGGCGGGTGAAACGCTCGATCAGATCCTCTCCGAGGCCTTTGCTGTTGTCCGGGAGGTATCTCGGCGGACACTTGGTCAGCGGCACTACGATGCTCAGCTTTTGGGTGGCATCATTCTTCATAATGGGTCTATTGCTGAAATGAAGACCGGCGAAGGTAAAACGCTTGTCGCTACCCTGCCTGCATACCTCAATGCGCTCGAAGGGAAGGGTGTTCATGTGGTGACCGTGAATGACTACCTTTCTCGTCGTGACGGCGTATGGATGGGGCAGATCTACTCTGCTCTTGGTCTAACCGTTGGTGTGATAAATCACGACACATCCTATCTCTATGATCCTTCACATACGAATAAGGAAGAAGATGCAGAGCGCGACGAGACGGGATCTTTCCGTGTTCTCCATGAATTTCTTCGACCGGTAACTCGTCGAGAGTCGTATCAATCAGATATTCTCTATGGAACAAATAATGAGTTTGGTTTTGATTATTTGCGTGATAACTTGGCTTACCGTGCAGAAGACGTGAGCCAACGCGGGCATAATTTCGCCGTGGTGGACGAGATCGACTCGATACTTATCGATGAGGCACGCACGCCGCTTATTATTTCTGCACCAATTGCCCAAGCCGAGGCACTGTATACGACGTTCGTTCCCATCGCGGCGCAGCTAGAGACGGAGCGTGATTTTACTATTGATGAAAAGCTGAAAGCAGTCTCTCTTACTGACGAAGGTATTGATCGTGCTGAAAAGGCGCTCGGCATTTCTGACATCTACAGCGAGAAGGGCGTAAAGTATGTGCATCATTTGGAGACTGCTCTTCGAGCACGGATATTTTACGAACGAGACAAAGATTACATTGTGAAGGATGGCGAGGTCGTCATCGTGGATGAATTCACTGGTCGTCTCCAGCCGGGACGACGATGGTCAGAAGGGCTTCATCAAGCGATCGAAGCGAAGGAAGGTGTGTCTATAAAGGAAGAATCACGAACATTTGCGACGGTTTCTTTTCAAAACTATTTCCGTCTCTACAGTAAACTGGCGGGCATGACTGGTACTGCCGTGACGTCTGCTGAAGAGTTTTTGAAGGTGTATCGACTCGACACCGTCGCCGTCCCTCCGAACCGCGAAAACAAGCGGCAAGACGTAGATGACTATATATTCCAGACAGAGGCCGGGAAGTTTCGCGCGTTGGCAAGGCGCATTAAAGAGCTCAATGATGAAGGCAAGCCAGTTCTTGTGGGCACTATCTCGATCGAGAAAAATGAGTTGCTCTCAGCGCTTCTGAAACGTGAAGGGGTGAAACACGAAGTTCTGAATGCCAAGAATCATGAGCGGGAAGGTGAGATCATCGCGCAAGCGGGTCGGCCAGGGGCTGTGACGATCGCCACCAACATGGCAGGTCGTGGTGTCGACATCATTTTGGGCGGAAACCCTACGGTATCTGAGCTTCAAGAAAAGGTCAGGGGATCGGGTGGTCTTCATGTTATGGGCACTGAGCGGCACGAGGCGCGCCGTATTGATAACCAGCTTCGGGGGCGTGCAGGCCGACAGGGGGACCCAGGTGTTACCCAATTCTTTGTGTCGCTGGAGGATTCTCTCATGCGCATCTTCGCCTCAGATTCTATCAAGAAAATGATGGGACGGTTTGGTATTCCAGAAGATGAGCCAATCCAGAATCGTCTTGTCTCACGGGCTTTGGAGTCTGCACAAGCAAAGATCGAAGGACTTAACTTTGATGCCCGCAAACATTTGCTTGAATATGACGACGTAATGAACCATCAGCGTCGAAGTGTGTATGATCGACGCATGAAAGTTCTCTTTGGCGACACTGAAGCCGTCCAAACTTTTCTTGATGAAATAGCGAGCGGCCATGAGGATCAGGATCAGGTGGAAAAGCGGATCGGTGATCTTAAGAGCGAGCTTGGCGACGGGCAGTTCTTTGCTCGGGTACGAATGATAATTCTCCAGATCATCGATATGCTGTGGGTAGAGCATTTGGAAACGATGGACTACATGCGCTCCTCGGTGCGCCTTCGTGCCTATGGCCAGCGTGATCCGCTCATTGAGTACAAGAAAGAGGGCTTGGCACTTTTTCGTCAATTTGAGGTCTCACTTTCTCTGAATGTGCTCAAGATGCTCCCCACGCTTTCCAGTATCACTCCGCAGATGCGGGTTGAGACTCCAAAGCTACAGGAGGTGCATGAGTCTGCTCAGCTTATTGGCGGGAATTCTGGAAATCCAGAAGAGAAACCCGTTGTTTTTGGTGGCGCTGGTCACGTAGATATCGGCCGCAATGATCCGTGTCCCTGTGGCTCAGGCAAGAAGTATAAAAACTGTGGACTCAAGGATACAGAGGAGCATAAGAGGCTCAGCGGTAAGAAGGCATAATGGAGAATCTTGCTCGAAAGATTGCTGAAGACAACGGTTTCGAGCTGGTACGGAAGCTGAGCTGCAACGCTTTTCTTTGTAAAAAGGAGGCTCTCTTTGTGGTACTGAAATTGGGCGATAGGGTTACTTTCGAGCGAAATTCAAAAGCGCGACTTGTCTTAGAGCATTTAAAGACGCACCCTTTTCCAAGTACTCTTACTCCTCATTTTGTTGCACTGTCGGACGAAGGAGAGATCGCTTATATGATCACTTCTTATGTAGAAGCTGCGGAAGTTCCTTGGTCAGAGTTTAACGGGGATGATTCTTTGGGTGGGGTACAAGTATCGCTTAAATACGTAACTAACGTTACTACTGCGCTTGCTGATTTGCGATCGTACGATACGGCTGGTGTTCCGCTCAAGATTTTTCCAGATAGTTTCGAAATGGTGCTAACTCGTGTCAATTATTTTGTAGAAACAAACCTAGTTTCTCGAGAGCAATGTGAAAAGATTACGGAGTTTATAAAAAAGAACGGAGACAATTATTTTTCTGCAGGGATAATTATTTCGAATGGAGACTTTTACCCGAGAAATCTATTGGTTACGTCCGAAGGACAATCATGCCTTATCGATTGGGATGGGGCACATTTGGCACCGAAAGAGCAGGTTGCAATGTATTTTTGGTGTAGTATGTTTGGGAACAAGGGCTTTCAGAAGGAATTACTTAATTGGTGCCAAAAGCAGCATGATTGGAGTAAGATTCGTTATACACTGGGTCTTTTCTTGGCGGCTACGGAAGACCTTTCTGGCTGGGCCAAGAATCCTAAGTGTACCGCTGCAGTTACTGCATATACTGGCTATCTAAACAATTTTGAAGACTTATTTGCTGGATACAAAAAATGAATACAGTAGATGTACCTGCACATATGAGCGATAAAAAGATAATTCATAAGGTTGCGGCAATGGTTTTTGAGGATGACGCCTTCCTTATGGTGCTTAAGAAGGGTAAAGATGTGTGGACGAATCTCGGAGGGAAGCCGGAAGCTGGGGAAACAGAACTAGATGCGCTTCGACGAGAAATACGCGAGGAGCTCGGATGCGATTCTCTAGTAGTTAAAAAACTCGGAGATTTTGAGGCACCTGCGGTCCACGACGATGCTCTCGTGCGGCTTTCCGTCTATCTCACCGAGTTACATGGTGAGCCTAAGATTTCTGATCCCGAACTTGAGGCGTTTACTTTTGTTTCTGAGAGCTACAAAGAAGAAGGTATAAAGCTACCCCCTTCGATTGAGGACCATGTGATTCCGTATTGTATAAAAGCAGGTTTATTGAAGTGGAAGGTATGATAACCAAAAAACCAAAGAAAAAAGTGGTGGTGAGCGGAGGGTTTGATCCGATACATATCGGGCATGTGCGGATGATCCGAGAAGCCAGAGCTTTGGGAGATCGGCTCGTGGTGGTCATCAATAACGACAACTGGCTCAAGAGGAAAAAGGGGTATGTTTTTATGCCTCAGGACGAGCGCCGTGAGGTGGTCGAAGCATTAGAGGGGGTGGACGAAGTCGTTTTTACCGAGCACTCACCTGACACGGAGGATATGAGTGTGTGCGCTGAGCTTAGAGCGATTCGTCCTCGTATCTTTGCGAATGGGGGTGACCGGAAGCCAGATGGTGATCCAGTGCCGGAGGTTACGGTATGTAAAGAGCTTGGAATCGAGATGGTTTATAATGTGGGTGCGGGGGGTAAGGTTCAGTCGAGTTCTGAGCTTGTAAAAAAGGCAGCTAAACATAAGAAAAAGTAAGATGCCTCACCTTAAAGAAAACCCCACGGTTCGAGATTTCCAAAGGTATGTAGAAGAGATGGAGCGCGAGCGGGGGTTCGATAAAGAAACGATGATAGAGAGGTGTCTTTTGCTGGGAGAGGAAGTGGGAGAACTTTTTAAAGCAGTACGAAAGGCGGACGGCATGATGACCGATACTGAGTCAAAGATAGGATCTCTTCAGGACGAGATTGCGGATGTGTTCATCATGCTTTGCTGTATCGCCGAAAAATACGATATTGATATAGAAAAAGCCTTTCGGGCAAAAGAAGAAAAGAACAGTAAGCGGACGTGGGCATAGTATGGCAACAATACGGACGTTTGAAGAGTTGGTGTGTTGGCAGAAAGGGAGGCTTTTGACGAAAGAGGTTTATCTGACGCTAAGAGGCTGCCGAGATCAGGGTTTTAGGGATCAAATACAAAGGGCGTCTGTATCTATCGTGAGTAATATCGCAGAATGGTTTGAGCGGGGGACCAAGGCAGAATTTCTCAACTATCTTTTTATTGCAAAAGGTTCGGCGGGAGAGGTTCGCGCACAGCTCTATGTGGCATTGGATGTTGGGTATTTAAATATTGAAACATTTAAATATTTAAATGGACTCGTCCTCGACTGCTCACGACTCATCCAAAGTTTTACAGAAAAGCTAAAAGCGAGCGAGCACCAGGGGATGCAATTTAAGAAAGTAAGATCGGTTGATCCTATGGAGGAATTTATCAAGCAACAAGATCCTGCCCTCTGGCAAAGACGCTATGGAAATGGATAATAGGGGTATGGACTCGGAATACAGCAAGAAAGATCTGGCACGCGGAGTTGATTACATCGGCGTAAACTGTGTTTTCTTTTGCCACGATGGTGCGGGTAAATTCTTGTTCCATAAACGGAGCACCAAATGCAGAGATGAGCACGGTACGTGGGATTGCGGTGCTGGGGCAATGGAGTTTGGGGAAACATTTGATGATGCGGTACGTCGCGAAGTACAGGAAGAGTATGGTGCTGAATCCAAGGGTATTCAGTATGTCGGCACCGCAAATGTGCTTCGGGAAAATACTGGGATTCCTACGCACTGGATCAAGAATATCCATCTCGTGGAGGTTGACCCGGATACTGTACGAGTGACAGAGCCTGAGAAGGTGGATGAGCTAGGTTGGTTCGCGCTCGACGATCTTCCGCAGCCTCTTCATTCTCAGATAGCCCACGACGTATCGATGATCAGGGAATTCTTAGAAAAGAATATATAGCATGTATGGTGGACATTCGTTTTTATAAAGATCCTGAGGAGGCGGCCTCTCGTGCCGGCAAGGCACTTGGCGCAGAACTTTTCCGACTTAAGGATGTGCCCGTCCTGCTTCTGCTTTCGGGTGGCTCTGCTTTTGGAATCCTCGCTGACGTGAGAAAAGAGTTTCTTCCGTCTAACCTTATGGTTGGCATGCTCGATGAGCGGTATAGCGCTGATCCTACCATCAATAATTTTGCACAGTTTCTGGACACTGATTTTTACACAGTGGCAGGAGAGAGCGGAGCGCTCTTTTTAGATTCTCGTGTCGATCCAAATGAGGAGTCACTTTTGGAGTACGCGGACGGCCTAGGGAAAGCACTTCGCGATTGGAGGGAGATTAATCCAAAAGGGCGCGT
>CAYJBK010000023.1:7925-10878 GCA_964368365.1 uncultured Candidatus Saccharibacteria bacterium | reverse complement strand
TCCTGCGAGGTGGCTCCAAAAGTTCTATTTCAGTTTTTCGAACTCCTTTCCTATCGTAAAGAGAATATCTTCGCGGAAGCGGGGTGCTGTTATTTGGAGGCCTATCGGGAGATCGACGCCATCGCGAGATACAGTACCAGACGGTACCGACATAGCAGGAAGCTCTGCGATATTCGCCGGGACAGTGAAAATATCTTCAAGATACATAGCAAGCGGATCAGCGGATTTCTCACCGAATTTAAAAGCGGGAGAGGTCGTTGTGGGCGTGAGAATTGCATCAACTTCTCCAAAGGCTTTCTCAAAATCTTTCTTGATAAGCTCCCTCACAAGCCTTGCCCTGCCATAGTACGCGTCATAATACCCCGCAGAGAGTACATAGGTACCCAGCATAATGCGACGCCGAACCTCTTTGCCAAATCCCTCACCGCGAGTTTTCATGTAGTCACCCAGAAGCGACTCTCCCTCAACATGGAGGCCGTATCGAACGCCGTCATACCTCGCAAGATTCGCAGAAGCTTCAGCTGGCTGGATGACATAATAGACCGGGAGTGAGTATTTCAGATACGGAAGATCTACATCCGTGATCTCCCACCCTTCGTTTTCAAGCCGTTTCAAACTCGTTTCGAAATTTTCTAAAACATCAGGATCAATACCTTTTCCCTCACCCAGAAATGCTCGAGGCACCCCGAGCTTTTTCTTAAGTGGTTTCTTGTGAGACTCTCGAAGTTCTAAAGGATAGTTTGTCGAGTCCTTGGGATCATATGCAGAAATGGCATTGAAAAGAATCTCGGCATCGGAAGCAGTTTTACCAAAGGGACCGATCTGGTCTAGGGATGAGGCGAGGGCGATCAAACCAAAACGAGACACTGTGCCGTAGGTAGGCTTCATTCCAACCAGTCCACAGAGGGCTGCAGGCTGTCTGATAGACCCACCCGTGTCAGATCCCAAAGCCGCTATAGCCATATGCCCCGCAAGAGCTGCCGCTGAACCGCCAGAAGAACCACCGGGCACACGTGCACGATCTAAAGGATTCTTGGTTACACCGTGGCAAGATGTCTCTGTTGAACTTCCCATGGCAGCATCGTCCATATTAGCTCGCCCCAAAATAACCGCATAGTGCTTTCTAAGTTCTGCAACTACAGTCGAATCGTATGTTGCCTTGTGGCCGCGTAAAATATTTGACCCTGCGTTAGCCTCCTGTCCATTCACGAGCATGTTATCTTTTATTGCAATAGGAATCCCAGCAAGCATCGGGGCGTCGGCATATCTGGTCGGACCATATTTTGCATCCGCCGCATCAGCATCATCTTTTGCCGATTCAAAAATCTCTACAAAAGCATTTATATCTGCATTATCCTTCTCTATTGCCATAAGACACGCTTGAGTGAGCTCAGCAGATGAAAACTCGCCAGCGCGCAAACCGCGAGCCGCTTCTTCGATCGTGAGTGTGTTCAGTTCTTTTTTCATATTAACGCTCGATGATCTGCTTTACTGCCACATATCCATCCTTCGTCTGCGGTGCATTCGCGAGAATTGCTTCCGTGAAGACTCCTGGCTCATGGTTCAGCTCGTCGGTCCGCATCACATTTATGAGCTCGTCCTTCTCTCGTATTGCATTTTCACCAACCGCCTCGCTGAGCTCGGAGACGTAGCCCAGGATCGCCTCTAGATCTTTCTGAAGCTTTTCCTTCTCTGCATCGGGAATTTCAATCCGAGCAAGTACCGCGAGTTTATCTACATCTTCTTTCGAGATCATATATTCAAAAGTTTCTTAAATGCTGTTTCATCTAGAATGGGAACACCGAGCTTGGTTGCCTCGTCGTATTTAGAACCAGGCTCACTCCCCGCAACTACATAGTCAGTTTTCCTTGAGACCGACCCCGATACCGAGCCTCCTTCTGCCTTTATCGCATCCTTAGCCTCATCGCGAGAGAGGCTCGATAGGGTCCCGGTAAGCACGAACGTCCTACCGGAAAGCTTTAGAGAACGGAGCGATTCTGGGGCGAGAAGAGTTATACGCTCCAAAAGCTCGTCCACTAGTCTAGCATTGTTTTTAGACCGAAACCATCCATAGAGTGACTTCCCCACCACATCACCAATCCCAGGAATCATGGTCAATTCTTCCTCAGTAGCCTCCCGCAGTTTAGTCATTGTTTTAAAATGACGTGCCACATCTTCCGCGGTCTCCTCACCAACCTGAGGAATACCCAACCCAACAAGCAGTCTAGAAAGAGAGACTTTTCGAGCCGCCTTGATACCAGCAATAAGATTCTCTGCCGACTTCTCACCCATGCGAGGAAGTGCTGCGATCTCGCCTTCAGTTAAGTCAAAGAAATCGGCTAGCGAGGCCACCAGTCCTTGCTCGATCAAAAGGTCAACGATCTGAGGACCAAGGCCGCGGATATCGAGCGCGTGCTTCGATACAAAATGATGAAGCGAACGCTCTCGACGTGCAAAGCAGTCTTTGTTTGTGCATCGATATGCTGCCTCACCCACGACTCGCTCGATAGGACTCCCACATACAGGACACTTCTTAGGAAAAGCATACGGGGCAGACTTCCTTGGCCGAAGCTCGGTTAAAACAGAAAGTACTTCAGGGATCACGTCCCCCGCCTTTTGCAGAATAACGGTATCGCCAATACGCACATCAAGCTTTTTGATCTGATCTTCATTATGGAGCGTTGCTCGAGACACAAGCGATCCTGCCACGCGAACAGGCCGGAGGTGGGCAACGGGCGTAAGTACCCCGGTTCGTCCCACCTGCAGCTGGATATCTTCGATGACTGTCGTTACCTGTTCAGCAGCAAACTTGAATGCAATAGCAAAACGCGGGCCCTTACCGGTGTACCCAAGCGCATCTTGATATCGCCGCTCGTTAACTTTCACAACGATACCATCCAACCAATAGTCTTCATTTGGTGCTTTCTTCTGCCATTTCTTCCAATATGCGATC
>CAYJBK010000023.1:0-7915 GCA_964368365.1 uncultured Candidatus Saccharibacteria bacterium | reverse complement strand
CGAAATGAGAATTTACCTTGAACCCAAGTTCTTTGATTTTTTTCAGTTCCTCGAACTGCGTATCAGGCACTGAATCACCTTCGGCAATATCGTAGATGAATGCTTGGAGCTTGCGCTCGCTCACGATCTTGGGGTCTAGCTGGCGTATGGTTCCCGCCGCCACATTTCGCGGGTTTGCATAGAGAGGTTCACCAGCTTTTTCCTTTACTCGGTTCAGCGCCTCAAAATCTTTCTTTCCCAGCCAGATCTCACCTTCTACAATAACGTCCTCTGGCATTTCGAGTTCGAGCGGCACCGACTCGATCGTACGCACGTTCTGGGTTACATTCTCGCCCACCCGTCCGTCACCCCGCGTTGCAGCAGTCTTGAGCTTGCCTTCCTCGTAAGACAGTACGATCTTGAAGCCATCGATCTTAAGTTCTACTGTGTACGTGGGCACGTGTCCCGAGCCTAATTCCTTCAGAACCATGCGTTTGACGCGCTCGTCGAATGCACGAATGTCCTCCTCGGTGAATGCATCATCAAAGGACCACTGCGGGACCTTGTGTGTGATCTTTTCAAACTTATCAAGCGGAGCACCGGCAACACGCTGGGTCGGCGAGTCTGGCGTTATGAGATCCGGATACTGCTTCTCGAGATTGGCAAGCTCGTATTTCAGTGAGTCGAGAGCTGCATCAGAAATCTCCTGTCGGTCAAGGACGTGATAGAGGTAGCGATGACGGTTAATGGTCTTCCTGAGCTCGGTAACGCGCTCGCGGATCTCTCGTGAAATAGGCATAGATACCCTACTCTACCACCCTTTAGTAGCGTGCTTCAATAGTACGCTGAACCACGCGGGGATCTGTATCCGAACAAATAGATTGGCCAGTAGAAGTCACAACGGTCAACGCGCCCGTTCCCGTTTTTGTCACTTGTACTTTTGCACAGCTGCCATCAGGAAAAGTGAGTGTGAACCGCGTCGTCGCTGACTCGCCGTCGGAGGGAGTCACAGCCCATGTGGTTCCAATGTCAGAACCATTACACCGAACATTGGTAGATGTAACGGGATCAGCACTCGTTCGAGGAAACGCCGAGAGAGAGTCTTCGTGTCCTTCTACCAAAAAGTATTTACGATCCCAGAAGAAAGCACATTCAGCTCCTGTGTCCGCCGCAAAAAAGGCAAACTGTGAATCCCTGCTGGCACGCGAGAGGGCAAGCTCCTTTATCGCAATATTAAAAATGCCAGTTCCGATAGCGAGAACAACACTTGAAACCAACACCGCAAAAAGAAGAACGAATCCACCCTTTTTAGAAGCTATTCTCATATTATTTCCAGTCAAACATAGTTTCTTTTATGACGACGTTTCGCTCAATAAGCCCCGTATTCCATGTAACCGTAACGGTTAAAAGCATCTCTCGAGCAATGTTTGGCGATGCCGAATCTAGAAAACTAACGCTTAAATACCGCCTATAGATAGAATCTCCAGAACCACCTATTTTGTTAGGATCTGTTTGAAAATAGTAGCGAAGCTTTGTGGCAGAATCATCAACCTGCCTCAAAAGCGGGCAGGTATCCGGAGTACTTCCAGCGCACGGAATAAGACGACTCGGACCCTGAAGATAGGTATCGATCGTACAGAGAGTGGGTGTTGGAATATTTGCCCCGCAGCTCGCAGTAATACCCGCGTCCCACACCTCGCTCTTCTGTGAATTCTCATCTCGTATCGCACGCACCACCTCGAGCACTTCCTGCGCCAGGTAGTAAGCCGTGATCTGATCTCGAGCTATGCTAGATCCAGAAAGTCCCCGCGCCGCAAGAACCAACGGCCCCACGATCGCCGTCATAAGGATTGTGATAGCGATGAAGGTTTCTATAAGCGTAAAACCGCGTTTTTGGAGAGGTCCCATGCGTTTATTCATTAATCTCAACCCTACGCTGAGTAACCGTTGTTTGGATTTTGAAATCGGCCGGAACTTTACTACTCTCCACCGAAGCAGTACCAGAAACACTCAGGATCACCTGCGGCTGCTTGTCGTCAGAGCCCGTGCCAGTAACGACAAAACTCAGCCCAGTGGCCGCCACCTCTGGCGAGGTCAGTGCCGAGAACCCCGATTCACCTTCCGAAACACAGATCGCGCCGGTGGGGCACGGGCTGGTAGCAGCAGAGCCAAGTCGGTACTGAATCTGTGTCTGCTGGGAACTAACAAAAGCAATGCCAGTGAGACCAGCGCCACTACAGTTCGCCGTAGAAAACGAGATCTCCGCGCCTGGCGTAATGTCCGTACCGCAATGATAGTTACTGCCCAACCGCATCTCACGCGCCATGCTGTCGAGTGCAAAGTTTACGTTGTCAATAACAATACGTACCGCCTGAGCGCGCTGATTCGCGACATTGATACTAAGAAGCGCACCAAGAGCTACTGTCATCACAATAGCAAAAATACCCACCGACACTATTATTTCAATAAGGGTGAAGCCCTTGTTCATCGAATTGATATTTGCCCAGTCTTACTGATAACAATGGCTTTCGCGTCACCCCGACTGTTACTGAAAATAATTTCCGCGTCAGAAGCCGCGGTTGCCGTGTTGCCATTCAAGTAGATACGCGCATCCGGACGTGGACTCTTGAAGGTGATGTCTATGAATGTGCTCGCCAAACTCGAGCAGCCAGTCGAGGCCGCTGGATTCTTGGGATCTACCAATGGCTCGTTCGCACAGAGTGCGGTGATGCTGTTCGTACCCGGGGGGATAGTAAACTTTTCAAAGAACTCAGGATCAGTACCGGGCGGCGGAGACGGACAGCCCGACAATTTGTAGAGTTTGTCAGGCGTAGCCGTAGGACATTCATCGGCAAAAAGGATGAACGACTTGATCGGATTTGTCTCAATGCCCGCCAGCTCAAAGTGAACGCCATAGGCCGGGAACGGAATTACCCCCGGAAACGCCTTCACCGCAAGTCCGTACGTCTGGGCCTGGCGTACGGTAAGCGCTACATTGTGGGCCAGAAGATCAAGCGAAACTTTGTTGCTGAAGCGAGGGTAGTTAAAAAGCGTGATACCTGTGAACGTAACGAAGATAGCGAGGGCTACCAGCATCTCTATAACCGTAAATCCTTTGTTGTTGACGAGGATCATTAGTAGATGATTATGAGGGAAATATCGAGGAGGAAAACAGAGAAAAAGCCTGCTGCGAGAAAAGGCGCAAATGGAATCTCGGTTTTCATTGTTATCTTTTTTCTCTGGAGTACGAGAAGTGCGACGCCAATGATTGCGCCCAGCCAGAAGGAAGCAAGGATTGCAGAAATTGCCCGCTCGTACGGCAAGAGCCACCCAACGCCGAGCACCAGCTTGGCGTCCCCTAGGCCCATGGCACGGCCGCCTGAAAAATACCAAATACCGGCAAAAATAAGAGCTGTGACAAGACCCACCGCAAGATCTAGGATACCCCCACCCCGAGCATAAAGACTCACGAGACCCAGAATTCCCATGAGTAGTGCCAAGCCATCTGGTATTACCGTATGCCTCAGATCGTAGACGGTAATAACGATGAGCACTGAGGCTACAACCCACCAGAAAAGAACCTCAGCAGGCACAAAAAACACTTCTTGAAGGCCCAAACGAAGCGAGATCACTGTAAAAAGAAATGCGGTCACAAGCTCTACAGCGATGTACTGGGACGAAAGTACGCTTTTACAGGATCGGCACTTTCTTCCCTGCCAGAGGTAGCTTATGACCGGTAAAAGCTCATACCACCGAAGCGTCTTCCCGCACGAGAAACAGCACGAGCGGCCCTTGATAGGCGAAAGGCCGGTATTGTATCTGTAAATGACAACATTCAAAAAGCTGCCGACAAGTAGGCCGAAAGCAAAAACTCCAGCCAACAGAAGTGCTACCAGCGATTCCATGAAATAAAGTATATCACGCCAGAAAAAAACATTTTCCACACGACCACAAACAAAAACCCGCCGGGAGGCGGGTTTTTGTGGAAATCAGGAAAGAGATTTAGTGGTTCTTGATGTCGAAGCACGCCTTCTCTGCATTAACTGTGTTTGCACACGTCCTGCCTTTGTTGTCTCCACCTGCTGCCGTAATGGTTGTAGCTGTTCCAGGACTCGTTGTCATGTCTACGTTGTCTGCACCCGCCATGAGGTTTGTGTCGTTGGTCTCAAGGTTTGCAGCAATATGAAATCCCTTACACTGAGGGGTGTCTGAGGTATTCACCGTAACACACGCTCGTGCAAGCGGGGCAGTTCCAGCCGCCACGCCGTTCGTGCCTCCAACCCACACCTCGTCTGTATACGCATCATACAGATACTTCGCGCTTGTGGAAGGATCGCGGAGGTTCTTGGCAAGATAGTTCGGTACGAGTTCGTCAAGGTCTGCTGGATAATGATTTTTTGCATCATAATACACCTGCAACGCCAGTGCGGCACTCTGAATCTCACTCACACGGCGAGCATCCCGGGCACGGGCACGCTGGCCGCCCAACGACGTAACGACGATACCCGAAAGAATACCGATGATGGCAATAACAACCAAGAGCTCGATGAGCGTAAAACCTCTCTTGGCGTCTTGTAACTTTTTCAACATATTTTTTTCTTAACTAAAATTTGGTTCGACCAAAAATGACTAAAACGTATATATACATACCATTATACGCATACATCCGGGATCCGTAAAAGCGACGTGTGGATATCCCCTGCTTCGCCGAAGCTCCGCAGGATAAACCTAGATACCCGAAGAGATGCTGTAGATCGGCCCAAGGATCGCGGTAAGAAGGAAGCCTACCCCAAGACCTAGGAAAACGATCATGGCAGGTTCGATAAGGCTCACCAGTGTATCAACAGCATTACTCGTCTCTCGCTTGTAAAACCGCCCGATGGTTGAGAGTACGTACCCAAGCTTACCAGTCTCTTCACCAATCCTACTCATCTGTACAATAATTCGGGGAATTTCAGGGTATTTCGACAGTGCGTCAGAAAATGATGCTCCTGCCCGAACGGCCTGCATTACCTCAAGCAGGATATCTCTGTACACCCGGTTCTCGACGACATCAGCGGTTATCTCAATAGCGCGGACCATGGAGATCCCGCTCGAAAGCATGGTGTCCATGTTGTCCGTGATGCGCGCAAGATACAGCTTACGATACAAGGTACCAAAATACGGTATCGAAAGCTTGATCCGAGAAAGCACGGCCTTGCCAGCATCTGTGCGACTGTATTGAATGAACGCCCCGAGTGCAACAACGGCCAGTACAGCAAGATAGATACCGTAGTTTACGAACACATTTGAAATCCCAATAATAAAACGAGTAGAGACGGGCAACTCCTGGCCGGTATCGGTGAGAATACTGGAAAGCTGCGGAATAACCACAACGAGCATGACGATCATAACGCCGATGAAGGAAACGATGATGAACGCGGGATACACCAGCGCGTTCCGCACCTTGGAAACAAGCTCGTAACTCCGCTCGAGATAATCCGCAAGGTAGTTAAAAGATTCGGATAGCTTTCCAGACTCCTCGCCGGAGCGAATCATACTGACATAGAAGGAAGAGAATACTTTGGGATGCCGCGCCATGGCGGCCGAGATGGTAACACCCCCCTGAATGTCGTCAATCATCGCGGCAAGCACCTCTTGGAGGATTGAGTTTTCAGCCTCGGTAGCAAGAAGCTTTAAGGCGTCGATGATAGACACCTTTGCATCAAAGAGAGTGGCCAGCTGACGCGAGAGAATCACTATCTGTCCCTGGGGCACTCCACCAAAGAAGGTAATCTTGCTCTTAAGAAACGAGGGCTTTTCCGCCTGGTCTATGGTAACGATAATAAGCCCACGACGCTGGAGCGCGTTAATAGCACTGTCAACAGTGCCGGCGTCTATTGTGCCATCACTCGGCTTTCCATCTTGGCTTGTTGCAGTATATTTGAAAAGCATTTAGATAAGACGCTCAAGTCCGCGCGGGTTTAACGAATGCACATATGCATTTTCTGACGTTATCTCCCCCTTACGAACAAGGTCTGCGAGCGAATGGTTCATGTCTATCATCCCCTGCTCCGAACCAGTCTCGATAATCACATTGAGCTCACTCGTGCGCCGCTCGCGAATAAGATTTGCGACGGCATTGTTGTTGATGAGGAGCTCGTATGCAGGCACGAGCCCTCCTGACACTCGCGGGATGAGACGCTGGGAAAATACGCCGAGGAGTGTGCTCGAGAGCTGTGTAGCAATCTGGCCCTGCTGATCGCCCGGAAAAGAGTCGATGATGCGATCAATAGTCTGGGATGCAGAATTCGTATGGAGCGTTGAGAAAATAAGGTGACCGGTCTCGGCGGCGGTCACTGCGGCCGAAATAGTTTCCGCGTCGCGCATTTCTCCGATAAGCGCAACGTTTACATCTTGCCGGAACATAGCACGGAGGCCAGTATGAAAATCTCGCGTATCGAAACGCACTTCACGCTGGTCGACAATGGATTGACCCTGCTTGAAAAGATACTCAATAGGATCCTCAATCGTTACAATGTGCTCAGCTCGCTCCTGATTTATAAGCTCTATCAAAGCCGCGAGCGTCGTCGACTTACCCTGTCCTACAGGACCCACGACGAGAAAAAATCCCTGTTCCTTATATGCAAAATCTTTGAGAAGTGGCGGCAGCGAGAGGTCTTCAAGCGTTCGGAGAACCGTGGGAATGTACCGGAGAGCCACGCTCACCGCGCCCTGCTGGTAATAGGCACTGCCACGGAAGCGTGCTCCCTTCCCAACTGTTGTTCCGTCTTTCGGGTTGTAGCTGTACGAAAAATCAATTTCACGGTCTGCGTCAAACATCTTTACATTGCCCTCACCCATCAAGACTTTCGCGTACCCCAGCGTATCTTCCGGAGAGAGCGGGCGTTCCTTCACCAGTGGCACAAGAACCCCCGATGCGCGAATATGGGGCGGACGACCCGGTGAAAGATGGAGGTCGGAAGCTCCTTCCTTGATCACGATCGAAACGAGGCGCTCGATATCTTGAATAATCTGGTCCATACGATACTATTTTTTTTCTGAATCAAAAATTTTACGCACTTTTGCAACAACTTCGGATGGTGTGAAATTTGCTTTCACGATGTAGTCCTCCGCTCCGTTTGCAAGTCCGCGATCCACGTCTTCTTTCTGGCCAAGATTCGAAAGCACTACGATGTGCTTTAAACCAGTAATCTGCTTTTCCTTAAGAGCCTGGAGAAACTGGATGCCGTCCATGCCAGGCATAACTACGTCTACAAGCATAATGTCTGGACGATACCCTCCGGCAAGCTGAGCCAGAGCGTCGGCACAGCTGGTTGCCGTGCTCACGTCAAAACCGCTTTCCACAAACTTCAGGGAATACATATCAAGCAAAAACGTGTCGTCGTCGATAATGAGAATTGTTTTTTTCTGTGTGTCTGTCATAGGCCTAGTATACTACAAGCCGCTAACCTCCTCAAAAGGAATAATCCCCGCGAATGCCTTGATTAACGCATCATCCTTCATGGTAAGCATTCCTTTACTTCGTGCTGATTTATAAATCTCACTTTCCACGGGATCCTTCAAAATAATCTTCTCGAGCTCTTTATCCATACGCATTACTTCGAACACTGCCACACGGCCCTTGGTGCCCGTGGTGCAGGTGGGAGTGGACACTGCACGGTAGACATGTTCCGGAACCGCAATTCCTTTCCTATACTCCTCCGGTAAATCCGCCAGCTGCTTGTCAATCATAAGTTTTACTGATCCCTCGATAGGTTCCGGGGACTTGGCATCCGGACACATCGCAGGAAGAAGACGTTGACCAATGGCAATAATAAGCGTTGGGGCAATAAGATAGGGGTCCACACCCATATCAATCAGACGCGGTATCACCCCAGCGGCGCTATTCGTGTGAAGTGTTGAAAGCACCAAGTGTCCCGTAAGTGCAGCGTGA
>CAYJBK010000022.1:3656-11029 GCA_964368365.1 uncultured Candidatus Saccharibacteria bacterium | reverse complement strand
ATTCACTCCATCAGGTGCATTGAGAAGCAGAGAAGCAGGAACTCCTTTTTGAACAAAAAAGTTCTTAAGTCCTTCGGAGATTACAATGACACCCCGCGCTAATTTTGTGATTCGTCTCGTAATACTGCTCCATCGGGGACCATGGGCTTCATAGAAGAAAGGGCTGCCCAAGAAGCTCAAAAAAAAGAGTGGCAACTCATCACGAGAATAGAGAAGCGCCCCCTTCTGCTTTCGAACATGGAGGAAAGCTGCGATGGCAAAGCTCATCGACTGTATATGGAAACCAAGGGGACCCCACGAAACAAGATCGAGTGTCCACAGTTTTGTAATCGAAAAGTTTTTTGGCAGTGCGTAGTAGGCAAAAGGATCGTCTGGCAGCGTGTTGCGCCTCCTTGGAACCAGGAGTTCTACGTCAAGCCCCGCCTTTCCAAAGGCACTGCACATCTCCATGATCTGAACTCCATGCGCTTTTTCCGTAGGAATTCTACTATTCGCGATGTACAAAAGTTTCGTCATAGAGCTATGGTCGCGCAACACACACGTATCCTATGGGAGATGGGTAGCGACGAGCAAGCGACCGAGGAATCACCCGGTCAAGGAACAGGGCTATCGAATATACTACAAAGCGCACCGTGTTGAAATAAAAAAGCGGGTGAAGAAGATTCGCTGCAGCAGTTATGCGCTCACCAAAACGGTGTATTGAGACAGAAACAAATCCAGTAGAAGCGAGGACTCGCGAAAGCCCTTCACTCGTAAAACGCATATAATCATGCGGCTCTGGCATTTCATTGTAGAGAAAAGGCGAGGAAAGCAGCAGCGTACCGTGAGGACGGAGAATGCGCCGTATTTCCCGAAGCGTGGCTTCATGATCGTCAAGAATATAGATGGCATTGAAAAAGAGCACCGTATCGAAGGAATTGTCCTCAAACGGAAGGCGTGTATTCAAATCGATAACCTGGTCGATGGATGACCCCGGATGATAATTCGTGCGCGTCACTGAAATATTCGCGGGAAGATACCGGTAGTAGCTTGCCTCTAGGCCTCCAGCGAGATCTACAACTTTTCCGCGCACTTTTTCTCGAAGCGCCACGATCTCCCAATTCAGAAGAATCCTGCCTATCGTTTTTCCGGCATATATCTGACGCACAAAATCAAAAAATCTATTCATGGCCGTTTTAGCTTACCATACCACTCAATCGCCTCGGATACTTTCGCCTTAAATTGAATAAAGGTTGTAGTGCTGTCGATTGAATTTCTTTTGAGTAAAAACTGGTTATCCTTCCGAGACACGAGTCCTTCGCGAACGGTTACCGCGCCATCCCACCCAGAATCCCTCAGATACGAAAGGGCCTCAGACGTATAGTGTCCTCTCGGAAAAGAAAACAACGTCGGCACTGTCCCTGTAAGCAAAGAAAGAGCAGTTCGAGAGCCATCAATCTCATTCTGTATTTCAGAGAGCGAAAGCGTACCAAAAGATCTGTGCGTTTTTGAGTGTGGGGAAAAAGATACGAGCGAAGACCGCTGCATCTCGCGCACCTGAGGTTCTCCCATCATCGGAATTGGGGCTTGAGACTTCAGCCGCATCTCCCCTCCCAACATATCGGTCGCAAGAAAAATAGTAATAGGAACTGCATATTTCTTAATGATGGGAAAAACAATCTCATAATTGTCTTTGTATCCATCGTCGAAGGTAATAGCTACGGCCCCTCCGATAGGTTCACCGGAAGACATGCGTTGTACCAGAACACCGAGCGGAATAATCTCAAAACCTCCTTGAACCAGATATTTAATCTGTTGTTCAAAATTCTCAGGGGTGACGGTGAAAAAATGATCGCTTCTTCCCACCGAATGATACATAAGAATACTCGCCTTATTCTTGAGACGCGGGAAGAGTGTGTAGAGAAGGAAGAAAAGAATATTCTTACCGAAGGATCGTATCGTCATTTTATAAGAAAACTGTTATATCCGCTTACCTGCCTACTCGTGAGCTTCTTGAAAACCCTATCCATATAATGTGCCAGTGTAAGCAAAAAACTGCTTCTTCCTAAGGGGCTTATCCGAAACCACGTTTCAAGAGCCCCGCGGACCGGATCGATCTCCACTGTCGAAAACGGCTTGAACATAAGCTCCAGAGCATCTTTGCTAAAACGCCAATAGTCTTTATAATATCCGATCTCTGCATGGTAGTAGTAGAGAAAAGGAGTATACACAAAACAATAGCCGCCGGGCTTGAGTACCCGATACATTTCCTCGACCGCGCGACCAGGATCCTCCACATGTTCAAGAACAGCTATACAAATTACCGCGTCCACTGAATTATCTGGAAAGGGAATGGCATGGATATCCCCCACCACATCAGGATGATAGTCTGGAACAGGATCCATGACGACATATTTTACTTTTTCAATGAAGGGTCGGAGCCACTCACGCGTGGGATCGTACCGGTTATTCTTTTCTCGAATCACCCGGAGTCCGCCGCCGATATCAAGCACGAAGCTTTTCTCTGTAAAGATTCTTCTTGTCTTCTCGTCAAAGAAGAGATCCCATGGTTTTTTCATACTATTTTTTTTCGAGAATAAAGAAGTGATGGTACTGGTTCTCGAAGGGAATGAATTCTTTCTTTATTGTAAAAATCTTTACTAGCTCTTCCCTGATGCGAGACACTGGAAAACCCTTTTTTCCTATCTCCCAGTAGTGCTGGCCGTTGAATATATGCTTCTGAGGCCAAGGAATCTTACATGAGAATTTGATCTCGGGCAAAAAAGGAATCTTGAGAAGAACCCTCATACCTGGACCAAAATGTGGCAGGCTCATAAGCGCATACCGACTGGTGACCCGAGCAATTTCAGAAAGAGCAGACTGAAATTGCTCGAAAGGAAGATGCTCCAAAACTTCAAATGCGCACACAGTCTCAAATGATCCATCCTCAAACGGCATAGTAAGTACAGACCCGATGCGGTCCGCGCCCAAATCTTCCGCGATATCCATGCTGGTATAGGGTATGCCCGTGTTGCTTTTTATGTACGACGCAACCACTTGGTCACCCGGACCAATCTCGAGAACCGATTTCGGACCTAACGCTAGTATTTCGCTGAGCTGATAATGATAACTTGCCCACCGGTCAAAGTAACAGTATTTTTTAAAATCGTATGCTTCTTTGGAAACCTGCTTCATGACAGTATTGTAACAATAGTTTTCATAAGCGTCTTGACGCTGTAGCCATCTCGTACACGCTGACCAATATCCTCCACAATAAACTCTTTGTCTGGGGCACCAAGGAATGCAGCTATTTTTCGAGCGAGATCCTCATGATCGCGCTCTCGGAATATGAGCCTGGATGCCCATTCCCCAAAAAGCTCCTCGAAAGCCGTATTTGAGACAAAAGCAGGTCGGCCCGCGGCAAAAGACTCTAATACCGCCTTATCCATACCGCCACGTGGGGCCAGGTTGACGGTCATGTGGCACTGACGAAGCTCCTCCGGCAGATTAACATTTGCCACCTTTCCACGAAACAGTACTTGGTCTTGTAGTCCTAATTCCACAACAAGCGCATGGATGGTTTTTGCATACTGAGCGTCGCTGGGCCCGGGTTCCCCCACAAATATAACTCGAAAGTCGGTACCCCATATACGCGTAAGTCTATGCGCCGCGCGAACAAGAACATCGCAATTTTTAATTGGAGTAATGCGACCGATGTGGAGAATAGTAGTCGGGCCTAGAGGCGTGCTCTCGGCCACAGGAGCAAACAAAGAAACGTCAATGCCGTGACGAAGCAGAGAGAGCTTTTTGGTTGCCAGCCGGAATCCCTCACGCGAAGCGGTGAATACATGGTGGGCAAAAAATACCCCCACTCTCAACTTCCAGTGCACTTCGCGATGATTATACCAGAGACCAATTCGCTTTCCCCACAGGCGAAAGAGCCACCCGCCAAGGACAAGATACTCGGGATTCATGTGTACAAAAACCGTATCGTACTCCTTTCGTTTTTGTACAATCAATCTGAAAAATCTAAAAATATATGTGGCGCGAGAAACATTCTCGTCTTTCCCCAAGGAAAAAACAGTTACGTTTGAAGGAAGAGATACTTTCCCCTTCCCCAAGGTGACTACGGTGATCTTTTCAACACAGCCGGCCAACTCTCGAAGCCACCCATGGAAAAACCCCAGAACATCGTCCGCTGCGTCAACTTTTTGAGTTATAACAAGAAGTCTCATGAACTAGTACCACCCACGCCCTAGGTTAATCGAGCAAAACCCATATGCGCGAGCGGACCTTCAATCCGCTTGCGCACCGAATCTGTTCGTATGGCCTCAGAAATAAGCAGAAAAACCTCATGTATCGCCTTCGCATATTTCTTAACGTGAGCTTCTTTGTGAGCAAAACTCACATATACCGTTTGAGCGGCAAGAAAACCTCGACGAAGCATTTCTTGAATGAAAAGAGTTTTAAGCTCCTGCTTATTAGGATACTCGAAAGCAAACGTAACAAGCGCATACGGACCTTCTGTGGCAATAGCCAGTCCGGCTTTTTTTGCCGCCGCCTGCCATACTTTTTCTATACTCTTCCCCGTTTTTTCAAGGTGACGCGGAACTTTTTTCTCTCGCATCTTCTTGATGGTTGCAAGCGCAGCCGCAGGACCAACTCGTTCTGTCCAATAGGTACTACTAATGAAACTCGTCTCTGCGGATTGCATCACCTCTCTCTGCCCCACAATCGCCGCCATTGGGTATCCATTAGACATTCCTTTTGCATACACAGCAATATCAGGGGTTACCCCATAGAGAGCATGAGCGCCACCCACCCGCAACCTGAAGCCCGCAGAAACCTCATCGAAAACAAGAACCGCACCAATACGATCGGCGATGGCACGAACTTTTTTTAGAAAACCGTCCATGGGTTCTTGGTGACGAATCGGCTCCATAACAATTACCCCAATATCAGCATGTGCCGCAACAAGCGCTTCCAACTCCTCGATATGGTTATAGCGGAACGGGAGAGACACGCCCGCAAGCTGTTGCGGAACTCCATGAGGTTCAAGTCCTGACAATAGATGACCCTCAAGATTTTTACCATGCGCGAGGTTTGTTGATAGATACCAATCGTGCCAGCCGTGATATCCACAAAATGCTACGGTATCTTTCTTTGCATATGCGCGTGCAATGCGAATACCAATAGCCACAGCCTCGCCTCCGGTTCGCGCATACCGCACCATCGCAGCCCATGGATTGAGTTTCAAGAGGACTCGCGCCAGCTCCACCTCCTCAGGAGAATTAAGTGTTGTCATTGACCCTTCGTCAATTACTTTTTTAACGGCACGATTCACATCTGAATCAGCATATCCCAAAGTACATGCGCCAACAGCCATGATCGAAAAATCGAGATACTTTTTTCCATCAAGATCTGTCACCTCAATGCCTTTGGCATGTTTCATATACGCAGGCCAGCGTTCAGGTAAAAACATTTCTGGGCGCTTGCTCAAAAGCTGTGTTCCCCCTGGCATCAGCCGTTTTGCTTCCTTCCAAAGAGCTTGTGTTTTTGTCTGTTTTGGTTTCATATCAATGTGCTAGTGTAACACGCTTCCCATTCATCTTGGCACTGGACTGGAGTGCCTCAAGAACCAGAAGAGTTTTGAGAGCATCCTCACCGGGAGCAAGGGGTTCGGCGGTACCATCTAAGACCTGAGCAACATGCTCCACCATCTGCTTCATATAGCTTCGAGGAGCTCCGCTATGGATTGAACGATCCTCAGTAAGCCGTCGCTCCCCCAGATAGTCTTCTGACTCTACGGCCTCGGTGTATGTTGCAGTAAAACCGGCTCGATCAATCGAAATGCGGCCACCTTTTGTATAAAAAATGAACGAAAATAGGTAATAGTACTTTGAATCAAACGACTGAAGAGCTATCCGGGTCCCATTCTTAAAGAACACATATCCGTCAACGTTGAGATCTCCCGGTAAATCACGGAATGTTTCGGTCTTTTTGTTACGCCAAGCAACAACCGACTCCACTTCGCCAAAGTACCAGCGAAGAAGATCGATCGCATGCGTACCGTTATTCCCTATACCCCGAACATAAGACACCGTACCCTGGAGAGTCGGCGCCCACTCCATGAGGCGGGTTTTAATCTCGCGGTGTAAGTAATCAAAACGCCGAGAATGATTAACGAGAAGCGTAACTTTATTCTTCTTACATGCCGCAATCATTGCTCGAGAACTTTTTTCACTTTCAGCGAGTGGTTTTTCGCAGATAATAATCCGGGGCTTATAGGAAGCAATTTCTACAACAAGTTTGGCATGAAGACGAGCGGGTGCAGCAACACACACAATCTGGGGTACGCCGACTTTCATCATCGAATGAACGGAGCTGTATGCGGGCACGTGAGGAAACTGTTTGCTGGCACGGCTACGGGCAGCAGGACCAGTATCACACAACGCAACAAGCTTGGTCTGTTGATTCTGATAAAATGCGTCCGCGTGCGATCCCGGCTGTATAGAAGCATTATATATATCCACACCTGCACCGATCGCCCCAAGACCCACAACACCCACACTGTACCGACCCGATTCAAGAGCGTGGAACGAGCCACTCCGTATACCCGATCGAACATCTCTGTCCACCCACCTCTCGTTTAGTCGAAAAAGCTCAGGTTGTCGATCGGCAAGTGCCAGCAAATCAGAAAGACCAAATGGTGTCTCGCCTGGACGATAGAGCACCTCAAATATATGCGCGATAAGTGCGGCATCTTCCGGATAATCGAGAGTAACCCGAAGATGGGACACATCAATGGGGTTAGGAACATTACGAATCGTGTATACCTCCGGATGCTTATAGATATTTGTTGTAATCCACTCGCGGTATAATGGATCACTGATTTCTGAATACATTTTGCGGAGAGAATGAAACGAAATAACATCGAGATCAAGCCCGTCTGGATATGTGGAAGGAAAAACATTTGACACGCAATCATACTGACCCTCCCCTTCTCGAAAAGCTTGAACGAGCTGATCAAGAAGTTTTGGGTCAACTAACGGGCAGTCAGCTGTTACACGCACGATGGCATCAGCTTTGTGCTCCTTTGCTGCGTGATACAGGCGCGACACAAGATCGGCTTCCACTCCCCGAAAAAAAGGCAGCCCTATTTCTCGAGCATGTTCTATAAGAGGATCATTTTCTCTGTTATTCGACGTCGCAAGAACAATACCATCGAGCTCGCGAGCAAATCTCAAACGTTCGTAAATCCACTGTATCGGCGTTTTGCCTGCCAAGTTCATTAAAACCTTACCAGGCAAGCGAGTAGAACCCATACGCGCCTGAATGACTGCGATAACTTTTTTTCTGAGCCAATACTGTTTCAATAGAATTTTTTATATCAG
>CAYJBK010000022.1:0-3646 GCA_964368365.1 uncultured Candidatus Saccharibacteria bacterium | reverse complement strand
TAAAGAGAGCGCGCAAGCTCAACAATTCGCTCGGCAGCGTCCGGCCGCGCATAGGCATATGCATGCGGAGTGGGAACGTCCTTTTCCGAGGTAAGCATCCGAGAAAGCATATCGCGGAGCATCTCTTTTGTATATATCCCTGACGTAACACCCGCGCGATTACCAATAAACTGATCTTTTATAACGAGGTTAGGTTGATAACTAATAACGTTCCGCGAGAGAAGCGCCAGCTCAAAAAGAAGCATTGACGACATGCCCACAAAAGTTCCTGCGGTTTCTATAACAGAGCTTTTATCCTCGCCGGTCACAAACCGTACCAAGAAAGGATACTGGGGTGTGGGATACCCCCCAGTATCCTTTCTCCGGGGGTGAAGGAGCACAGCAAGCTCGCCAGAAAACCCGAGATCAAGGAGCACACGGCAGAGATCGGCAAACACACCGTACTCGTCGTATCCCCAATCTGGATGCCAACCAGCATCAATAGTCTCCCGAAACGGCTCATCAATAAATCCAATACGTTTCTTGTTGACACTGCGCAATAAGAAACGTTCCTTGAGGGATGCTAGATACGGGCTACCGGTTACCACAATCCTTTCCTTTGGAAAGCCGAGAGCGACCATGTCATTCAACGCGATCTCATCCATGACAGCAATTCGGTCTGGTAACATCTGTGGGTTAATCCGGTCAGAATTATCTGTATTAAATCTTTGTACATAATTTATCCACGAATCTAGAACTGCAATCGTCGGGATACCGGTTTCTTTCGCAGCAGCAATACAATGTTTATCCACTGTAATACCCCCGCTCGTTCCAGCGACAACCGCCACCGGCCGGATGTCACGGAATACTCGTTGGAACTCAGCAATGGAGAGCAGAGGTACGACTGTGTGAGGAATACCTGCTGCTTTGAGCACGTCCGGAGCAGCACCAGAAGCAAAGACTACTGGTAACTCGGTGGTACTTTTTTGAAAAAGTCGAATGACTGGAAGAAGCGCGTGAGTACCTCCAACGTCGCACACTATAAACAAAATAGGTATCTTTTCAGACATTGTTGCCCGAGTCAGATTTAACCGATTCATGATATCCAGCATTTCGAACAGTATCACTGTTTATCAAAAGCCATTCTGGATGCTCATTCAAAAGCTCAACGACAGAATGCATACCGAGCGGGCGATGAATGCGCCCAGATTCTTCTATAACCCGAGTAAGCAGCTCTAGGTCACTTGGGGTATCGAGAGTCAGTCGAAGGTGTGAGAGATTTTCGGCATTATCAAATGTCTTGACGCGAAAGAGACCTGGATTCCGCCATATATACGGAGTAACGTGTTCTCGGTCAGACTCTCGTCGCGCTTCCTGCCATGCCTTTTTTAGTGCAGCAAAAGAAAAAACCTCTGTATCAAGCCCATCGGGAAATGTGGAAGTAAGCCGGCCACTAGAAATATAGTCACACCCACCTTTCTCGTACTCGCCAATCACGGCATCGATAATCGCGGGATCAAGAAGCGGACAGTCCCCCGTGAGACGCACAATGATATCAGCGCCGAGTTCACGAGCGGCATGATAGTAACGATCCAAAACATCTACCGCGCTACCACGATACAAAACGACATCATTTTCTTTGGCCCAGTGCGCAAGCACATCATCTTCAGTATTTGTCGTCGTAGCAAGCAGAACAGCGTCAATCTTTTGAGATGACGTGATCCGGTCAAATACATGCCAAACAACAGGCTTCCCGGCGATTTTCATCATCATTTTGCCCGGAAGCCGAGTGGAGCCCATACGGGCTTGAATAATAGCAGCTGTTTTCATGTTTTTGACAGATGTAGAGGGTAATCAACCCATTCAAATTCATAGCACTTTTTTTGGCTTTTGTACAGAAAACAAGTTGACTTAGCAGCACAAAGATGTTACTATTCTCGCTGGACTGGGCTAACCGAAGGAAGGTGCGCTGGTGCACAAGATCGTGGTCGTGGTTGCAGGTGACCACCTGGAATCACGGATCGGTGCCCAACTTGGAGGGAAACTTTCCGAGCTGGGATATGGAGTGAAGCTCTTCGCGCGAGACGGGCAGAAGGTGGCTCCGTACGCGCGAGAAGATCTCGAAAAGGCTGCCTCGCACGCAGACCTCGTGATCACAACGAGTTCTGACATGTCTGAACACGAGGTCATGGCCGGAGAGCACGCCGTGAAAAACGGTACTCCGCTCGTCATGTGCTCCAACGGATACGGGTGCTGGAAAAACCCCGCATTCGAAAACCTGCGCGAGCACGTTGATCTCCTCCTCGTCATCGACGAAGAAGAACAGCATGCAGCAGGACCGCACTTCCCGAAAGCGACCACCATCGCTGTGGGAAACCCGGAGTGGGAAGAGTACTCATTCCCTACCGTAACCCGGGACGAGGTTCGAAAGCTGCTCGAGATCGAGGAAGGGACCATCATGATCCTCGGCGCGGGAGACAAGTATCCCATGCTGAATCTGCCCCTCTTCGTGTCACTGATCGAAGCCCTCGCCTCGCCGAGCTTGAGCATGTTCCGCGAAACCTGCCAGCTGGTGATCGGTCTCCATCCTGGAGACCTGAGCCCGCCCGAGGTCTACGACGAACTCACCGCCTACGCGAAGGGTGTGTCCGTCCGCATCATGCGGAGGGGAGATGGCTTCTGGATGCCGACGAAAGAGACGCTGGTTGGTGCTGACCTCGCGGTCGGAACCAACTCGAACGTTCTCGTGGGTGCAGCGCTCCTCGGCATTCCCGCCATATCGAATCTCCTCCGGGGTCTCTTCCGGGGAAGAGACATGGGGGTAGTTCAGAGAGGCTGGTGGCCACCGTGCGACCGTGGTGCAGTGAAGCCTGTGTACGGGATCTCGTCCGAGCTGATGGCAGACCTGATTCACAAGTTCACAGCATCGCCCGAGAGCCCGGAGCTCACCGAGCTTCGGGAAGCGCAGAGACGCCACTGCCCCCGGCCGACGCATCGCGGCCAGGTACTGAAGCTGATGCTCGAGGAAGTCGCAAAACTCCTCTGAGCCTAGCTGCGGCATGCGCCGGATCCCCTGGATCCGGCGTTTTTTCTTATTCAATTTTTCATTGACTAAGTTATAAAAATGTTTTAATATAGTAACCGGGCACATACGCTCTCCGACAACGAAAGGACGCTTGATGTTTACCGATCTCGTCAGCAACTGGCGCTTCCCCGTGGTTCTTTGGGTCATCGCTGGCTTCGGCATCATGCGGTGGTTCGCCAAGAAACATGTCGTAACCAGCGACAGCGCCACACGCTCAGTACGACTTCTGATGCAGTTCGGCATGTCGCTTCTCGGAGCAACTATCCTGCTGCTCCTTCAGCAAAATAAAAACGCGTTCGAGGCGTTCAAAACGCCGAGCGTCATCCCGCTCTGCGGGTTCGGAAGCGCCATCGCCTGCTACTTCCACTGGAAAGCCATGGGAATATCGCTCTCAAAGGTATCCATCTTCGCGATCTGGGACGACATCATCGCAATGACGCTTTCATACATCGTCTTGAAGGAGGGACGGTTCTTGAATAGCGGCATCATCGGGGGTGTGCTCCTCGCCATTATTTCGGTAACACTTCTCGGCAAATACTCCCAACAGAAAATCCAACTCGAGGCAGCAGAGAAAGCATCATA
>CAYJBK010000021.1:0-11146 GCA_964368365.1 uncultured Candidatus Saccharibacteria bacterium | reverse complement strand
ACCCAACCCCCACAAACTCCCAACCTTGAGCCAGTTAGCGTGCCTAGAGAGTAAGCGGTTTTCACAATTGAACAAGCTCCAGAAGCACCTCCTAGGCCTCTGGAAAGCTCACCAAGCACACCTATTTCAGCACCCGCCGAAAACCCATCTGTTTTGAACCCAGAGGCTAGACCCCCCTTTTTTCACTTGTGGAGTAGTAGCACCCGGTAAATACAGCCAATTCAAAGGCTTTTTCCACAATTGACACTACTACAGGAATATAATACTATAGTAGGATACAAATCTATGGAATCTATTCCTGTAAGAAACTATGCCTAATCCAGAGGTCAAAAACTATGTAGCACGACAGCTTAGCGAACAGGCTAAGATACTGCGGCTTTCCGCATATGACAGAAACGATAAAGCATACCTCAAGCGTTTCCTTTATTACCGTCTGGAAACGCATGTAAAGAACTTTTTGGATAGTGGAGGCGAACCTCGTTGGGTTGTGGTGCCGGGGTTGAGGGGTGTTGGAAAAACAACGGTACTTGCGCAGCTTTTTTATGCCTTTCAGGCACGATTCAATAATCGGGTTTTGTATGTATCTCTCGATGACATTACAAAAAAGCTAAATGGGGATCTGTTTGGCGTGCTCGATGCCTACGAAGAATTGCTGGGTGAAAGTTTCTCATCATTAAAGGAGAATGTTTTGCTTCTGGTGGACGAAGTGCATTTTGATCCCAAGTGGCAATCAGCCCTTAAGTCTCTTTACGACAAATCTCGCCGAGTGTTTGTTGTATCTACAGGATCATCTGCCATCGCAATAAACAGTACTGCTGACGTTGCTCGGCGTTCGCTTGTTGAAAAAATGTATCCCTTGAAGTTTACCGAATACATAATGCTTGCTGATACCATAGCTGAGGCTCCGGAGGTGCGGTTTCCGAGTAAGCTTGGTGATCAGATAGCGGCTGCCTTATTCGAGAGTAAGGATGCTGGTGAGGTTGTCAGTCGTCTTCGTTCGGTTGACTCCCAGGTACGCTCCTATTGGCAAATGACGGACATTTTGGCAATCGATCGGTACATCAAGTATTTCTCACTTCCATCAGTTTTGACCTACAAAGATGATGCTGCGATATATACCATATTGAATAGCGTGGTTGATCGTGTTGTGGAAAAGGATCTGCCGACCATGCAATCTTTTTCTACTCCAGTACTCGCCAAAATTCCTTCTCTTTTGTTCCTTGTTGCATCATCAGATACACGGAGTTTAGGGTCATTTGCGAGCGATCTTAAAGACATAGACGAGAAGACACTCATCGCAGTATTCCGTGTCCTCGAGGACGCTGAGTTGCTCCTTCGTGTATATCCATTTTCTATTTCTGCTCCAAAAAGGGTACGTAAACCATCAAAATATCTCTTCTTTGCATCGAGCATACGCGCGGCTCTAATCCATTTGACTGACTCTCGCGCGATAGATGTTCAACACAAGGGGAAATTATTGGAAGATAGTGTTGGGATGTACTTATATCGAAACTTTGCAGGCACAGTTGGAGCATCATTAGGTTACGATGATGCCAAGGGTGGGGCAGATTTTGTCATCGACGCGGGAGGCAGGCGAATTGTTGTAGAGACGGGGTGGAACAAACGCGATGGAACGCAGGCGGTACAAACCATGAAAGATGCAAAAGCGAACTATGGCCTATTGGTAACTAATTCCTCTGTGGTTGAGGAAAAGAATGGGGTGGTAACTGTTCCCTTCGAGTTCTTTTTTCTTCTCTAATTTGAGCCACGCAGCGGCTCACTTCCCACCAATTGAGCCGCATCATTATATGCAAAAAGAATATCTAAAAAAGTCATGGATCAGTCCGAAAATTGAAGTGAGGGACTCTATCTCTCACGGCTTAGGATTGTTCGCGAAAGAATCGATACAAGAAGGTGAGGTTGTTGTGATTTGGGGAGGAGATTTTACAAATGGAATTAATGCTCAAAAAGCAAAGAAGGAGGGAAAGGCAATCCAGCAAATAGATACCGACCTCTGGGATGTTTTTGACCATGAGACAAGGCACGAAGATCCAAGCTACAACCACAATCACTCTTGTTATCCAAATACGTGGATGAACGACGAGGTAACGATCAGTGCGCGTCGAGATATTGATAAAGACGAAGAGCTAACAATTGACTACGCGCTTTTCGTACTCGACGAAAATTACACTATGCCGGGTGGATGTACGTGCGGCTCGTCGCTGTGTCGTAAGGCTGTTACGGGTAAGGATTGGCAACGGAAAGAGTTACAAGAAAAATACCGAGGGCACTTTTCTCCGTATTTAAACAGGAAGATTGCAGAGATTAAGTAAACTAGGAGCTCAAATGGTGGGAAATGAACCGCTTAACAAACAAAGCATGGAAATAGTACATTTTGTAAAAACGGAAGAAATCGCTGAGAAAATAAATGATCTATTCGAAACAGAGCGGGCTATATTAGTGAAATTATTTCCAGACGCAGCAATCGAACACATAGGCGGGACTTCTATTTCGGGAGCAATCTCAAAAGGTGATCTAGATATAAATGTTCGCATAAAACCCGAGGCATTCGATTTAGAGAGCGAGAGTATTGGGATCCAAAGAGGTTTGAGCAACAGCTTACCGGCTCACCTGGTGGGAATTGAGCCACTTGGTTTAAAAATAAGCAACTAACAAATGAAACTTTTACTGACAACAAACGGACTTTCGAACTCTACTCTAGAACAGATATTTTTGGAGATGGTAGGAAGCAGGCCGAATTTAAAAGTAGCCATGATCCCTACGGCAGGCGATCCCATGGAATGGGGTCCTGATTCAGCTGATAGTAAAAAGTTTATTGCAAAACTAACGGGTGAACTTAACGTCAAAAGTGGAAAAGAATATCTCTGGTACAAAGAAAAGGGTTTTGATGTCGTTATTGCAGATTTGAAACAAGATCCGAAGAATCTTCGAGAAAAGCTGGAAACTGCCGATATTATTGATGTGGGTGGCGGCGATGTGAACTATCTTCTCGACTGGGCAAAGCAAGCAAAACTGGACACATATCTAAAAAATATACTAGATCGCGATGTTCTCTATGTGGGGGCAAGCGCCGGAAGCATGTTGCTCAATCCTGATATTGGATTTACCTGGTGGGAACCAAACGATGAGGCAGATCATGTCGGACTCGGAATTGTTGATTTCATGTTTCAGCCCATTCATGGAGAAAGCGACGAATCAACTACACAGATGAAGCTCGTTGAGCGAAAGAAACATCTCCAGTCTCTCGTTAAATATCCATGGAAAATATATCTGGTCAAAGACGGACAGGCGATTAGAGTCTTGGGCGAGGAGATTGAGCATATTGGACCTGGTGTGAAGGAAGTTATCTAGTACTCGGACACCGAAGGTCTAGGTAAAAGATTTGAGTAGCGTAGAAAAATTCGTATACTTTTTATGTCTCAACTATGAGCTCCAAAAAAACAGCACTCGGTAATGTGTTTAAATTAGAATACGGTAAACATCCTGACGGAACTTACTGGTTCAGTCTTTTCATAAACCTTGGAAAATCCATTAGTCTTTTCTGGTCTCGAAAAACTCAGGCGTACGACACTGCTCTTCAGTCTGGGGTCGGCGGCCTGATTCGTTGGCCGTTCTATTCCGCACTTTTTGTTTCGGTAATCAGCTATCCTCAGGGATCGATAGTGGATGCTCATCGTGATGGCGGCATTAATCTCCAAAAGATGAAACCACTTCTGGGATACAACATGAATATTGTTTTGAAAAAAGCGATACTGGGCGGAGAGTTTGTGTGTCCGCAAGCATGGGTTAATTCGAGTCGTATCAAAATATTTAATGGTGACAAATATGATCACGAAGTAACACGAATACAAAAAGGGAAGCGTACTATTCTCGCATTCAAATTTAGCTTGGCTAAATTAATTTAGAGGCGGGACACCTCAAGGAGTATTGTTTTTAGGATTGGGTAAGACGAGTTACAATGATCAAATGGAAATACGCGAAAGAGTATTGAAATTGCATAGTTTATTCCAGCAAGGAAAGATACCAACATTGGCCCAGCATGAAGTGAACCCGGGTTTGCCCAAAGGGAGCCGAGAGAATTATTTGTATTTTACTTTGCCGCCGTGTATCAACTTTCAGCGACAATCGCCTGCGATGTGAGCTTCAGCCCTTAAGACGTGGAATGACCCAGAAACAAACTACCTTTTCTTTCCCGAGCAGGTGATGCAAAAAACACGCGGGGAAGTTCAGAAAAGCCTACTGACACATAAACTTGCCCTACAACTCAATAAACACACTGATATCTGGATCGCAGTTTCAAAAGCATTTCATGAGCATTTTAAGGATGACCCCAGAGAGTTATTCAAAGGAGCGAATTGGGATGTCGTTCTGATACAGCGCATTATCCAGCAGGAGATGCGAAAAGAGTTTCCCTATATTAGTGGTCCTAAAATGGCCAATTATTGGCTCTACATTCTTTCGCACTATACGGATGCACGGTTTAAGAATATGCGGGAAATTTCCATTATTCCTGATACGCACGTTTTGCAGTGTTCCATTCAACTTGGTCTGAGCTCTCCAGCAATGACCTCCATTGAGGTTGCCGCAGTGTGGAAGGAGTTACTCAAAGACGGAATTGTAGCACCTGTCGATATGCATCCAGTATTATGGAACTGGAGTCGCAACAACTTTTTACCAGAAGTGTAACGTCTAAACTATATTTCTACAGTTGGCGCCATTACTGCGTTGGTTTCGAAGTGCACTATCGTTGTTGAGAAGCGATAGCTCCTTGTGCCTCGGGCCGTGGAGTTGTGTATACTAGACCCATCATGCCAGATAAATACAGCGCGGTATGGGTCTCACACTCCTCTATGGGGGATTTTTTGAAGTGTCCACGTGCGTATTTTCTCCATAATGTGTATAAGAATCCGAAGACGGGGTGCAAGATTGCGGAGGTGAGCCCGGCGCTTTCGCTCGGCCTCGCGGTACACGAGGCGCTTGAGAATTTAAAACATCTTCCGGTGGCAGAGCGGTTTACTCGGGATCTTTTTCTTGACTACGACGAAGCGTGGAAAAAAGTGAGTGGGAAGCGTGGCGGATTTAGGAGTGCGGAAGAAGAAGCTGTTTCGAAGGAGCGCGGACGGGCGATGGTCGAACGGGTGATTAAGAATCCAGGACCAATCGGGCGGAAGACGGTGAATATCAAAGGTGGTGATAACGGCATGCCTCCGAATTTTTACTTATCCGAAGCGGAGAATATTATTTTGTGCGGGCTGATAGATTGGTTGGAATATGTGGAGGTGGACAACAGCATTCGCGTGATCGATTTTAAGACAGGGAAGCATGAGGAGACCGAAGGGTCACTCCAGCTGCCGATCTACCTGCTGCTTCTCGGGGCTCTCCAGAAGCGAAAGGTGAGTGGTGCAGCGTACTGGTATCTTGATTGGAGTGACGAGCTCCAGGAGGTCGCTTTGCCAGATCCGGAATCCGCACGGAGGCAGGTTTTAGAAGTTGCGATGCGCGTGAAAGAGGCTCGCGTTAAAAAAGAGTTCGTCTGCCCGCGCGGAGCGGAGGGGTGCTTCGCCTGCAGGCCGTTCGAGATGATTTTAAAGGACGAAGCGGAACTCGTGGGGAACTCCGGTAGGCAAGAGCTCTACGCCGTGCGACGATAGGTATGCAGAGTGCGGTATTCCTGCTAGTCTGGCCGTATGCGGATAACCATAGCACAATTCATAAAGGGCATTGGAGGCACCGATGCGCTCCTGGGAGACGGTACACCCCAGGTGGCTTTTGTTGGGCGTTCTAATGTGGGTAAATCCAGTCTTATCAACTCGCTGGCAAACAACAGGGGACTTGCGAGAACAAGTGGGTACCCGGGACTTACGCAGGAGATAAATATGTATCTGATAAATAGATCGATCTATTTTCTCGACTTACCAGGGTATGGGTTTGCTCGAGTTTCGGGTGCTGGGCGTGAGCGCCTGACAAAATTGATTCGGTGGTATCTTCTGGATTCGGAGTATGTGCAGAAGCGGGTGGTGCTGGTTCTCGATGCAGAAGTTGGACCAACACAGGACGACAGAGAGGCGCTCCACATGCTTCGGGAGGCTGGAAAGAGTATCGTCATCGTTGCGAATAAGGTGGATAAGATCAAAAGTTCCGAACGCCAGCAGCATCTTCGAAGTATCCAGGAATTTGCTGGTGACCTCCCGGTCGTTCCCTATTCCTCCAAAGAGAGAACCGGGGTCGAGGAGCTGACCGAGGAGTTGGTTGGGTAGCGGTACCGGAAAACGTGAATGAATAAATACGAACGAATACCAGGTCAGGTGATAGATCTCCATGGCCTCACGAGACAAGGAGTACGAGAGCTTCTCGACGTCCTTGTTCGAGAACCGAAGCATGCTCATGTTCGAGTTATAGCCGGGAAGGGGAGGCATAGCGAAAACGGTCCTGTCTTGCAAGATTTTGTGCGTGATTATCTCCGTGCGCATCGAATTCGGTTTAGTCAGTCGAAGATCGCGGATGGCGGCGAGGGTGCTTTCGAGGTATTTCTAAAATAAATGTGAGGCGTATACTTAAAGATATTAGTAGTTAGAAAGATACATATCTATGGCAAAGGGAAATAATTCGCAACGAAAGGAGGCAAAGAAGCCGAAGAAGGCAAAAAAGAAATAGTTGTACATATCAAACATGAACGAATTAGAAAGGTTTAAAGTTGTGAGCGACCCCGCAGAAGCTACGGCCAATCCGGAATTGCGCGAGGTTGCTGCGACTGCGAAAAAAGAGCGACAGCGGGTTGATACCGATGCTGTCATTGCATTTATGAGTGGTGTCATGCGGGAGGGCTCATTGCCGAAGGGCGATCGTGAGGAGTCCAAGACAGAAAAAGCCATTCCAGAAAAACGGCATAGAGTTGAGTTGTATGCACCAGGACACCCACTCTACCAAGGCACTAAAAAGCCGAACAGCGGAAAGGAAACAATAAACTAAGCGAATGTCGCCGACAAAGATAGCCATTGTGATAGTTTTACTGGTTCTGGCTGGTGGATTTTTTATTTCTTCAATAGGCGATCCAGTACCCTTGGTGCCGGAAGCAACTATTTCCGAAGAGCCAACGCCAGAGATTCAGTCGAAGCCGGCTGTCTTGAAACCTGCTCCCAAGCCAGTAGCTGTCCCCATACCCAAATCTCCTTCGCAGCCGGCCACGCTTCAGTCGGCTGTTTCGGATGAAAACGTACTGGCGCGAGTGTATGAGACAAGCTATAAATTCCCAGCCGGTTTTTATACAGATACGCTCCGGACAGGATCTGGGGTGTCCGATACCTTTTCTTTTCTTTTTGATGTTGAGGGACAGCTGTGCTTCAGAACGTACGCCGAAGCTGAGCAGAAGTTTTTGGAAGCCAATGCTTCGCAACCACAGCGGAAACTTGCCGGGCATACGGAAAATGAAATGTTCTATGAGTTTGAGACCCTTGAGAAGGCTCCCGTAGCTATTCCTGGTTCAGTGGATCAGTATTCATACTATTTGCGCTACCGGACCTTGAAATGTTCATATATCAGCCAGCTTGACCGTTCGTTTGAACAGGGTATATACGCGGGTGATCTTGCTTCCAAGAAGCTGGGGGAGTTGGTCAATTTTCTGTGGTACATAAAGAATCACGATATGGGTGGGGCAAAAGTGCTCCACTTTGTCGACTCCGATGCTTCCGCACGCTTTACGCGAAGCATTTATGAGACGACTCTCGTGTACGGCGATTTTGGCTTGGATGACAAGATATCTCTTTTCCGTACTGACTATAAGATAGATAAAGCTACGCGCGGGATTTCTATAGAGCGTACTCTTCTTAAAGAGATCAAAGGCCGCCACAACAGTGGTGGCGTGGTGCAGTAACCAAAAGACTGTTGGCATTTTGGACGAGGCGTGGTACAAGATACCTGAAATAAGGTGCGCAGACGGAACGAAAGAAAACCACGGATACTGATTCGAAAGGACGGTTCGATTGGCTCTCTTGTCTCCGGCTCGTGCTGGTGTTCCTATCATCCCCGGCCCTAAGCTCCTTCACCGGGGCAAGGTTCGGGACAGCTACGAGCTGACCGATGACCTGATGCTGGTGGTGGCGACTGACGCCATCAGTATCTTTGACTTCGTGCTCAACGGACTCGTGCCCCAGAAGGGACGGATCCTCACCGCAATGAATCACTTCTGGTTGAAGTTCCTCCAGAAGCGAAACGTGAAAACGCATCTCGTTGCGGCTGGTGCTGAGATCGATGAATACCTTCCGGAACACCTCCGAGGTAACGTCGATCTCCGGATGTGTGCGATGGTCGTACGGCGTCTTCCTATGACGCCGGTCGAATTCATCGTACGCGGATACCTCACGGGGTCCGGGCTCAAAGCCTACCTCGCGACGGGCGAAGTGTGTGGTCACAAGTTGCCGGCGGGACTCCAGGACGGTGACGCTCTGGACAGGCCTATTGACACGCCGACGACCAAGGCCGAAGAAGGCCACGACGAACACCTCGATGCTGCTACGGTTCGTGACAAGTACACGTGGGAGACCGATCTGGCATTGCGCGTGTACGACGCCATCGCTGGCTACGCACTCCGGCAGGGTATCATTCTCGCGGACATGAAGGTGGAGTGCAGTGAGAAGATCCTTGCCGACGAGGTGGGGACTCCCGATGCATGCCGCTTTTGGTCTCGCGAAGAACATCGCCTCGGCCGACTGGTTCAAGGCCTCCGGAAAACGCCGACCTCTCTCGACAAGGAGATTGCGCGGACGTGGGGCAGGACGGTCGGGATCAACATCCTCGACCCGACTCAGGCCGAGGACGTGGCGAAGGTGCATGGCATTACGGTGCCGGATGCACTCCTCGCCAAGCTCACGCACACCTACCGCTACATCTTCTGGCGCATTACTGGCCAGACACTGGAGCGGTACTTCGAACGCGAACTCGGTGTCGTTCTCTCCGCAAAGGAGAGGCCGAAGCCGAAGAAGATCGCGTTCCTTTTCGGAAGCCGGAGCGACCTCACGGCGCTCGCACCACAGATCGCTGAGCTCGCATCGGGCCCGCATGCCGAGGCGATGGAACGCGCGAGTTACAACGTTGTGTCCTGTCACCGGAATCCGGTCAATCTGCGCGAGCAGATCGGCTGGCACTGGACGGACGTCGATGTCTTCATCGCATCCGGCGGCCTGGCGTTCGCACTGCCGGGCGTTCTGGACGCTGAGCTCCACGCGCACTGCAAGGAGAGGCCGGTCGTCGGAGTAGCGCTCGGGCAGTTCGGTACCGACGATCTCGCCGCCGCTAAGCTCTCGATCGAGAAGTTGCCGAGCAAGCCGGTCGTGGTGAACGAGCTTCATCCCGACCACGTCGCCTACTTCGGTCCCAGCGGATTCGTGGAAGCGGTGGAGCGCGTCCTCACAGGCGAGTTGCCGCCGCCGGCCGAGCGGGTATCGAAGCCCGCCGAGTTCGAGATTCCGCTCGAGACCATCATCGAGCGGAAGAAGCGAGCCTAGCGAGTTCGTTCGGTTCATACGAGGCAGGGTCCCACGGATCCTGCCTCGTTTACATATGTACGTGTGGTACACTTTTTGCATCACATATGAAACGCTTCCTTCTTCTTGCTCTGGTCATCGTAACCGTTCTCTATTCGAATTTTCCCGGAACCGAGGCTCCGATCTCGGAAACAAGACCACAAGTCGCTTCGGTTTCCGAAGCTGTGCTGAATGCAACATCGAGCAGAAAATCACTCGTCACTCCAACGGTTCCTCTACACACTGTCGTCAAAGTTATCGATGGCGATACGGTTATTCTCGATATTGGTGGTTCTCGTGAGACCGTTCGTTTGATAGGCATAAATACTCCCGAAACTGTGGATCCACGAAAGGGCGTGGAGTGCTTTGGACGTGAGGCATCAGCTGAAGCTCGGAAGCAGCTGGATGGCAGGCGTGTGAAGATTGAAAGTGACCCCTCGCAGGATGCGCGCGATAAATATGGGAGACTTCTCCTATATGTCACTCGCGAAGACGGGCTCTCTTTTAATGAATATATGATCCGCGCAGGCTATGCATATGAGTACACGTATAAAATTCCCTACACGTATCAGATGGAATTTAAAAAAGCGGAGGCAGAAGCAAGAGTTTTAAAAAAGGGGCTATGGTCGGATGGTCTCTGTGCAAAAGAAATACAGATGGATGTTCCTGTCCCCGTGGCTTCGGGCTTCGTGTGTAGTGTGAATACATACGGCTGCCGTGATTTTAAAACCCAAAGCGAGGCGCAGTCAGTTTTTGAGGCGTGTGGGGGAAGCGATAACGATATCCACAGATTGGACAGCGATGGGGATGGAATTGTATGTGAAAGCGTAAAATAGTCTGGTACACTATAGGCATATCACTTTCTAAAAGTTCTAGTTACACGTATGAAGCAGCAAAAATATAACATGGTTTCGGGTATCATCTTTACGGTGGCAGCACTCGTAGAGATGTTTAAGATTGGTTTTGGAACAGAAGTATTGGTCGATGGAGTTATGCTCCCGCCAGTCATTATGTATTCCGGGGCCTTCCTCTCACTCCTTCTTGCGTATTCGGCGTTCAAGTTGTTGAAATAGTTTTTTTTGAAGCTATGCCACGGTCACGCCTTCTCTGGTTTATGGGAAGGCGTTTTCGTATTATGAGAAGGCGCCGTGTGCGAGTACGCCGCCCCCCGTCTCGGGCTTCAAGACTACAATATCAAGAGCATAAAACGGAAGCACGGGAGAAGATTTTGGAACGGCTAGAATATTTTAACCGCCACTATGCGTTTTCTTGGAAAGCTGTTTCCATCAGAAACCAGAAGAGCCGTTGGGGAAGCTGTTCTAAGGCGCGTACCCTAAGTTTTAATTTTCGCCTCATTCTTATTTCACCGCATCTTCTGGACTACGTCATCGTCCACGAGCTGTGTCATCTTGCGGAATTCAATCATTCGCGCGCCTTTTGGGCACGAGTCTCCGAAACCGTTCCAGACTGGAAGTCTCATCGAGCAGAACTCAAAAAGATTCGACTATGATATACTGAGTATAGTTACCAGACTCAAATCATTACTATGACCGAAGACGAGATCAAGCAGAAACTTACGCCAGAGCAATATCATGTGGTTCGAGAGA
>CAYJBK010000020.1:0-11270 GCA_964368365.1 uncultured Candidatus Saccharibacteria bacterium | reverse complement strand
ATACGACATCTCTACGTGACTGGAGTTCAGACGTGTGCTCTTCCGATCTCATCGTTATGTCGGTCGTCGTACCAACCGTATTGCCCGATCCGTCAGGAGTCACGGTCGTGTTGTTCCACGCTGGGATCGAAGGATTTTCCGAACTTGGAATACATCCCTGGGTTGCACCAGTAACTTTCCACCCAATATCTACTTTTTCTCCGGGCGGAACGGTAATTGAATTACCTATCTGAGTAGTTGACGATGCGGTAATCACTACGGATGCGAGCGGAAGTCCAGAGGAAACGAGATGCACTGGAGCGGCGGGAGAAGTACCCACACTAGCAAAGTCAATCCACCCGACAACATCTCCGCCCCATGCATAGCCGCTAAATGTATTATTGTTGTCTGCGACGCCGTCACTATCTGCTATGCTCATGCGGGGACCATAGCAGCCAGCTGTCGGATCCCCCGTCGTGCAGTCAGCGGCCGGATCAAAACTGTCAGTTTCGTTGAGCGGAGCTCCGATCTTTGGAGAAAGACTTATCCACCCATCCCATCCGCCCGGGCCCGCCCCACCAACGGCACGCGCCCATCCAGTAAGCTGCCGAACGGTACCTGCACCACTAGGGGTTGTACTGAGAACTGCCTTGCACGGTGCCTGAGGGCAGCCCGTAAGATCGCGGGGCGGAGTGAAGCCGGGCGCAACACCAGCCGCGTTGAAAACTATCCAACCAACGTTTGATGTCCACGCCCATCCCGAAAGCTGCCCCGATGTCGAATCAACAGAAACGGCATAGTTGGAGTTAGGGGCCTCGCAAGGTGTTCCCGAAAAACCCGGGACCACACCTTCATCGACACAGTTCATAATTATCCAGCCAATGTTTGAACTCCACGCCCAGCCAGTGAGCTCATTTGCCGCAGCAGGGTTGCTTGCCACAGCAACACGGGATGAAGGCAAAGAAAAAACAGAAGCCACTACCAAAATAAGACAAAGAACCGCCAGCGCAATAAAATGTTTATGCATACGTGAAGTAGATTTAGTTACTTCAATATACCATATCGAACATTACGAAGAAGTCTCGATATCCCCACCTGCCGCAACTCGTGCAATCGAAGAAACAATCGGTTCAATGCCACCGTCAAAAATCTTTTCTATGTTGTGCCACGACTCTTTAATACGATGATCCGTCACACGGTCCTGAAGAACATTATAGGTACGAATCTTTTCTGATCGATCCCCTGTCCCAATCTGGTTCCTGCGAGATTCGGCATGACTTGCAGCATCTTGCTCTTCCTTAAGCTGCGCTATTTTTGCGCTCAAAATACTCATCGCCTTCTCACGGTTTTTAAGCTGACTACGCTCAGAGGTAGACCGGACAGCAATTCCCGTCGGCTTATGAATAATACGAACCGCGGTTTCCACCTTGTTCACATTTTGGCCCCCTGCCCCGCCAGACCGCGAAAATTCAAACTCCAGATCGGAGGGATTAATTTCTATCACATCACCTTTCCGTACAGCCATAACAGCAACAGACGCCGTAGAAGTGTGCACGCGCCCCTGCTTTTCCGTGTCTGGAATGCGCTGGATACGATGCACTCCTGCCTCATACTGCAAAGCCTGCCAGCACCCCTTCCCCACAATCTCGAATGCTGCCTCCTTATATCCTCCTAACTCCGTTTTTGATTCGTCGATTACAGAAAAACGCCAGCCCTTCGTTTCTGCATACCGCTGATACATACGTGCAAGGGTTGCCGCAAAAAGCGCCGCTTCTTCCCCACCGGCACCTGCCCGCACTTCAAGTATCAGCTCCTTGGGATCTGCGGCCTCAACGCGATCACCTTCGATGATGTCGTCTATCTTAGCCTTGATCTCTGCTTGCTGTGCAAGAAAACCCCGAAGTTCTTCTTCGGCTAATACCTTGAGTGTTGGATCGTTTCCGGAAAGCGCTTCAGTTTCTCTGATCTGACCGTCAAGACGATCCCACTCCTGCACCAGATAACTGGTCTTAGGATTGGTACGGAGTTTATCGTCCATGCGTTACGCCTTAGGAGCTTTGCGCGTCTTTGGAGTTTTCTTCACAAGAGGCTTTGCTGCTGCACGCTTGGTCTTGAACTTCTCAACACGCCCAGCGGTATCAAGCACCTTGTCCTGGCCAGTATAGAAAGGGTGGCACGAGCTACAAATTTCCACCTCGATCTTCTCTTTGGTGGACCCTACGGTAAATTTGTTTCCACACCCGCAGACAACCTGCGCCTGGGGAAAATATGTTGGATGAATGTCGGCTTTCATAGTGGAGCCACTCTACCAAATAAAAGCACTCTTGGCAACAACGCCCGAGGAGAGGCCTGCTGAGTATCCAAAATGGAGCGTAGAGTGCCCTGCATCCCGTGAAGGCCTCACTTGCCCTTTGGGAGATACAGCTCGAATAACTTCTCCTTCCACATCTGGACCTCCGCGATTTTTGCCTCATCGTCACGGCTTGATACAGTGAAACCAAGCTTCTCGAAAATCGATGGGTTAGAGTATGGGATCCATGATGCTCCACGAATCATTTCTACCTCTCCGAGACTGGGATCTTCCTTAATGAGCACAGCGAGCTGAGCGAGTCCTTCTCGCCACAGCTTCTCTATTTCCCAAACCCCTTCGGGTAGTGGCGGCAGATGGAGCGTGAGGCTCGTTCCTTCCAGGTACTTATGATCCGGCCCAAACGCAAGTGCTTCGTTCACAAGCGTAAGTCCGTTGTGTTTAATAAAATCTTTGCGCATACGTGCACCCAGCTCAGAGACAGAAAAATGTTCCGCAAGGACTCCAGCCAAACCAAAAGATGCTTCCTCTACAAGCTTTTTGTCAGTTTCAAAATGCTGCTCTCTGAGTTTCAGAAAGAGGACCTCAAATTCACCTTTCAACTCGGGAAATGATGCAGTTGCATTGCGTTCAATCACCGTAAGCGGCTCAACGCCCTCCTCAGCAGCTTGGGATTTAACCTCTGGAATATGCGCAAGAAAACCACTTCGCACAAAATCAACGATACGTGCTTTTGAACTTTCACGCTGGGCACCCTCCTGGCTTCCAAAACCTTCTTGCTGATTCATAAGGAATAAAGCTACTGGGTATCCAAAATATCAATATCTTTCTGAAATTCGTCTGCGCGATTGGCGACACTTTTGCCGTATGAATTCATGAACTTTCTATAGTTACCACCCGCATAATATTTCGCTGCCGCGCAACTCTCTTGCTGGGAGCGCGTAGAGTAGAGTGCCCTGCATCCCGTAAGTGCGTCACTTAAGTAGAGTGCGGTACCCGTAAATGCCTCGAGGTTACCAAAAGGAGATGCGGGCACAATACCCGTAATCCTCTCCACGCGACGCTTGTATCCCGTCTCTGCATTATAGTCCCACCACGTCTGAGGCATAAACTGGGATGGCCCCATGGCACCACCATAGGCACCATCGGACGTTATGGGACAAGAAACCGGAGTTGTGTCGGGATCAAGTCCAAGCTCAGCCAAGAGCTTCACGAAGTGGGTTTTCTGAGCGTCGCTCATTACCGTTCCGCTTGGGTTACTCCGTGGAGTGTTATAAAAACATCGACCAATGTTACTGCCGATAACACCCCCTGAACCAGACTCCTGGGTTAAAATCGAAAGGATCAATGCAGCCCGAACACCCAGCGCGCCCTCTGGAATACGCGCAAGCGCAAGCGCTTCTGGAAACTTGAGCTGGCCACCACCCACAAACTTCAAAATTTTATTCTTAATGGCAGCTACCACACGCTGCTTCTCAGAAAGTACCTGCTGATACTTCTTTTCCTGTCCCCTGGTTTCCTTAAGAATCGAGTTTTTCTCCTTCTCGATCAACTGTGCTTTCTGCTTCTCAAGCTCTTGAACAGATTTGAGCGAAGCCTCGTTTTTCTTCTTGTCTTCCAAAATCTGCTGCTGTGCTTCTGTTTCAGACTTCACGTCTCGGATACCGTCGATCGATTTCTGAAGTTGACCCTGAACAAAATCGTACGCGTCAACATCCGCAAAAAAATCCGAGATGTCATTATTCGCCAAAAGGATTTCCACGGACGAGTGTGAGTCTATGCTGTTTGTCTTACGGATGAGATCTGCGGCAGATCCCGTAAAACGGTCAATTTTCTCCTCAAGCGCCTTGATCTCGTAACTCTTCTTGGTAATGTCTCCTCCCAGCTGCCTGATGTTTATCTCACGTGCTTTAATTTCCAACTTTGCCTTGTTGATACGGGCACTGAGAATATCGAGGTCGCGCTCAAGGGTCGTAGACTCGCGTTGTTTATTCTTCAGGAGATCCGTCTGCTGCTGGATTTCGACCTGACACTGCGCCAAACGTTCCTTCAGCTGATCCTGATTATCGCTCGCGATATTGTCACTGCAGTCAAGCGCTGAGACGTAGTTAAAATCTCCTCCCAAAACGAGGGCAAAGATACTTAAAAATATAAAAAATGATGTGCGAGTGATCTTCATCACGAAACCACGTCGCCCGAGAGTATATGAGGACTACTTAGCTGCTTTTGCTGGTGCTGCTTCGGCTTCCTCACCTTCAACCTCCTTCTTACCCTTTTCTACAACTGCGATTTTAGAAAGATCAACCGGTACTGCCTCTTCCTCCTTCTCTTCCTTAGGAGGCGCTACCAGTGCAACAATTTCATCCTGTGCGGGTTCGAGTATTGTAACACCCTCGGGGAGTGCTATATCTTTTACAAGAACATGGTCTTCGAACGTACTAAGTGAGGATACATCTACTGTAAGGTCATGTGGGAGATTACGCGGCATTGCCTCCACTTCCACTTCGTGGAGAACTTTAACAAGTACTCCAGCAAGAGTCTTCACCGCGGGCGCGAGACCGGTAAAGGTAAGCGGAACGCTCACGCGGATAGCCTTGCCCTTCTCAATGGCGTAGAGGTCTGCGTGGACGGGCATATCAGAAAGCGGGTCAAGATTCACTTCATGAATCAAGACATCTTTCTCCTCGCCTCCCACAACAAAAGATACGATGGACGACTCACCTGCCTTCCGCCACACAGCAAGGAACTCCTTGGCATCTACGGTATATGAGCCATTCTTTTCCTTGGGACCATACATAACCACAGGAAGTTTCCCCTGGGTTCGAAGGCCGGCAAGCTTTTTGCCGAAAATATCGCGTTTTTCTGCCTGGAGTGAAAGCATGGGAATAGTATACCTATTTCTCAAGAAATGGCAACCTCCCAAAAACCCTGGTATACTTTGGGTACTATGAGCAAAAAATCGATAGGAGGACTAGTTCCCAAGAAATGGGAGGAGCACATGAGAATGCCGCCTCGGTTCTCTGGGACAGGAAAAGCGAGTAAAAATTCGGGTCGGAAATCAAAGAAAAAGTAACACCTAACCACATATTCATGTCAGCACTCTACACAGAAAAACAGTTCGTAATTACTGGCCTCACCGGGCTCTCCGATAAGCAAGTTGCGGAGCACCTGAAGCTCTATGCGGGGTACGTAAAAAACGTAAATGCTATTGAGAGCGAGCTTGGCCGCATGATGGAAGATTCGGCGAAAAACGCCATCGAGCTTTCAGAACTCAAACGCCGGTACGCTTTTGAATGGAACGGCATGCGGCTCCACGAGCTCTACTTTGACGCCCTCGGAAATGCAAACATGGATGCCGGCCCTCTTGCAGCTGCGATAACAGAGCGCTGGGGCAGCTTTGAAACATGGGTGAACATGTTTAAGGCGATGGGCGTTATGCGGGGCATCGGCTGGGTACTCCTCGTAAACGACCGCGCAGCTAACATGCTCCAGACTATCTGGGTCTCAGACCACGAAGTCGGCAACCTTGCCGGATGCGAGATGCTGCTCGCCATGGACGTATGGGAACATGCCTACCTCCTCGACTATCTCCCTTCTCAGCGCAAGGACTACATTAGTGCATTCTTCGAAAATCTGAACTGGAAGAAAATTGAGGATCGTTTTGCCCAAAAATAGTATGGAACACAGCACCGAACCAATACCAGAATATTCTTCGCCGACTAAAACGGCTCGGAACCCGTACTTAGTCCCAATCTCAATCATCATCGCTGGTGCCCTTGTCGCCGGAGCCGTACTACTAAGCAAGAAACCGGAAACGCCCCCCGCTGTCCAAAACGTTCCCGAAGGTAATATCCAGACTCTCCGTGAAATCACAGGAAAAGACCACTACCTGGGAGACATCAGAACCGCGCAGGTTGCCATCGTTGAATATTCGGACCCAGAATGTCCTTTTTGCAAGCAGTTCCATGGCACGATGAGGGAAATCATGGAAGACAAAGAGCTGAAAGGAAAAATTGCGTGGGTCTATCGGCATTTTCCTATAGACAGCCTTCACTCCAAAGCGAGAAACGAAGCAGAAGCGATGGAGTGCGCCACGGAACTAGGCGGAAATGATGCCTTCTGGAAATACACCAATCGCCTGTATGAAGTCACGCCTGCAAATAACGGGCTCGATCCCCGAGAGCTTCCTAGAATTGCGCAGGAAATTGGCTTAAACCCCGCAGCATTTGCTGAATGTCTTTCTGCTGGGAAATATCAAGACAAAATCCAGGCTGATTTTGAAAACGCAATCGAAACAGGAGGAAACGGCACGCCCTGGTCACTCGTTGTATCAAAAAGTGGGAAAGTAACTCCGATAAACGGCTCGGCGAGTTTTACAGAAACAAGAGCGATCCTTGTAAAAGCGCTTCAGTAGAAAAGATATAGGGGTCCACTGCGGTGTTGATGCAATGGACCCCTATTATTCAGCCATACCAGCCCTTTAAGCAGCCCGCTTAAAGGGTGACACTGGCGGTCAGACTCACCTTCCTTTCTGGAATTCGTCCGGGAGGATCAGCTGGAGCACGTGGCGCCCGTGCCCGGCATGTGGTTGTGGTGAGGCAAGATCAAGAATTCCACTTCCCTAGAATCACCTCCCCGAAAAAGTCACGCGGACAGATGTACTTACTGGGATCACCTCCTGTCCGTCCCACTTGGGACAGCAGACGAAATGACCTTCCCCCGCGGAAAAGAGTAGCATACAAAACAGGTAACACAAACTAGAACCCGGGAAAGTAGTCGGTAACGATATTGGTTTTTGAAACACCGATCTTGGCAAGAAGCTCTTGATAGGCATGTACCATGGCACCGGGACCAGAAATGTAGAAAGTCCGTGAACGGTAATCGGGCACTTCTCGGAGTATCATCTCCGGAGTTATATACCCCGTGCACCCGTCCCAATCTGGCGGACAGAGCTCGGCCCTTGTAGCAACATAGACGGTTTTGAGACCAATTACCTCGGCAGCTTCATTCCAGACATCCTTATAAGCAAAGTCGGCTGGTGAGTTTGCTGCGTAGAGCAAGGTAATATCGCGCCGCTCCTTTTTGTCGAGAAGAGCACGGACCATACTTCGAAATGGCGTAATCCCAATGCCACCAGCTATAAATACAAGCTTTGTATTCTTTTCCCGCGGTAGCGTGAAATCACCAGCAAGCTGGGCTGCTACCATAAGACTTCCATCCTGGAGTCCGAGGAGTGCGCGCTTAAACGTACTCGATTTTTCGCCAATCTTCACACCGATGTCAAGTGTTTTCTCCGATGGAGCAGACGCAACCGTAAAATACCGACGTGTACCCCGAAGATCTGGGGCTATATGTGGGAGCATCCACTCCATGTATTGCCCAGGAGTAAAACGAAATGGGTGAGGAATAGCGAATCGAAAGTGATATGTATCGGGCGTGACCTGAATTCGCTCCTTAAACGTAAGAAAAAGTCTCGGTGCGGGGGTTACACATGCAGTAAAAAGATTTCCGACAAGCAGCGCAAACTCAGGCGTCGCATAGATGGGACCGATGTGAAATGAAGAACCAAAGAGGACCCCTACTATTCCAGCATATGTCATCTGGAGGGGTCGTGTAGCAGGTGCCGTAAAGGGCTCGGTCAACATAATCATTCCGAAAAAGATAACCGGCCACGACGTTAGGATCTCAAGAAGAAGCTGGCCTACGCCGTCAGCAGTTAATTCAGTTGCTCCATTCTGAACACCGAGAGCCCCAATCGTAAGCGCTGCTGCTGCAAAAAAGGTAAGCACCATTGGAAATCGGTGAATCTTTCGAACAATGAGAAACCCGACAAAAAACGTAATGGGAAGCATAGCAAGGCTCCCCACCCACCACGTGGCGCCCAAACCAAAGACCAGGGACATGATAAACGCGCCTGCTGCCGCTGGGTTAAAAAGATGCTTGCGCCGAAATACGAAAAAATATTTTGTGGCCATGGCGCCGAGTACCGAGAGAGCGACAATGCCCGCATCTTCCAGAGTTACGACCGGTGGAAGTATAAAAAAGAGAATAAGGGCAGTAATATATTCTGACTCGGTATTTACGGGAAGACGAAGAAATTTTGCCATTAGCTCGTTCGCTCCATACGAAACAAAGAGTACGATGAAAAGTGACGATGCCAAAGAAACTGCGGTATACGACAAGAAACCAAAAACTCCAAGAAGGAGTGCCCAGAGAGCCATCGCAAGGAGCCCGTAGAGAGTGAGGCGGTACATCGTGATCGAGTTGATGAGTGCATCTACGTATTTCATGTGTGTTGTGTGGTGAAAAGTTCTGTATTAAAACCTGATGATCTTTGGGCCGAACGGTCTGGGAAAAGGAGTAGGTACTCGAAGGAGTGCTGGGCACTGAGAAGCTCTGCCGAGACAAAGAACAGCGCGGTCGTAAGCGCATCTGCAAGCATGGCTGTCTTGGCAACCACCCAAACCGCCGAAATATGCTTGGGAGACTGAAGGGTCTCGGCATCGATGATATGGTGGAAATCGCCCCACGTGCGGCGGTTGCCCGAGGATCCGCACATGCTTTGGTCGAGAAGAGGCACAATACCGACAACCTTCTCCGAATCTTGGGGATCTTCAAGACCAACGGAAAGCATTCGTCGTTGTCTATCCTCATATACTATATCGCCTCCCGCGTCGATACAAAAGGAGCCTACGCCGTCTCTCCGAAACATATCTGCAACAATATCAACAAGATATCCTTTCCCACACGCACCAAAATCAAGAAGTGCCGGCTTAGCAAGGGTTATCTTCTGTCGATCGTAGACGATAACCTCCTCCCACGGTAGCGGTTTTTGAAGGTGCCCGGGCCGAAGTGAATAGTCGGCATCATACCCCGCAGCTGCCAAAACCTGACCGATAAGCAGAGTCATAGATCCATTGGTTATGCGATACAGCTCCTCATACAAAGCGAGCATCGGGTACGCATCTTCGGGCAATTCATACGTACCAGCCCTCTGGGACATTTCAAATACCAAGGAGTCCCTTCTGAAACGAGAGTAGTGCTTATCGAAAATGTCGATGCGATTCCGGACCTTAAGAAGGAGTATATCTGCGTGTCCGATATCCTTAGCATCATAGAGATCGATCTGCCATAGAGTTCCGATGGCCTCAAACGATGTATGCCATACGGATTTCATGGAAAAGATTACACCTTTGCCTGAAGCATGATCTTTGCCACAGCGTCATTCCAGCCTCGCGGAGTAAGAGACGATCCAGAAACCTTAGAAAGAGAAACTTGGTCAATACTTTTACCCACCACAAGCGGTGAGTACCCAGCGATAAACATGGACTGAAATTGACGAGAAGTAGGATTCTCTGCGTGACCCGTAACCGATGAGCTAGTGATGATCCCATCGCTCAGTGTAACCGTTACACTAATAGTCTCCCCGCCCCCCGGAGAGTTATAGTTTCCAGTCGAAGAATACTGACCATTCTTATACCCTGATTTATTGGGAGTATCTGCTGGTGGCGGAATCACAACAACAGGCGGAACAGGAGCCGGAGCTGGAGCAGGGGTTGGGGTAGGTGTTGGGGTAGGTTTCGGAACGGGTTTTGGCGTGGGTGTGGGAGTGGGAATGGGCTTCACGATGACCGGAGCAGGGGTTGGAGCTGGAGTCACGGGCGCTGTCTCTAGAGGCTCGATCACTGGCTCAGGAATCTGCGTCACGGGCACATCTAATGTCTGCGGCTTCCCAAGATACACATGGCCAACAACAAAAAGCCCAACAACAACTGTTCCTAAACCAAAAAGTCGCCCACCGCGGTTAATTTCATTCATAGGTTGTGAACAGTGTATCAAAAATGACGAAAAAACGAAAACTCCCCGCCGCAAGCGGGGAGTTTTGATACTATCGTTTTGACCACTGCGGAGCCTTTCTCGCTTTCTTGAGGCCGAACTTACGGCGTTCTTTTGCCCTATCGTCTCGCGAAATAAATCCTCCAGTTTTGAGTGGAGCACGAAGTGTTGCGTCCATTCCCATAAGCGCACGAGCAATCCCCATACGTACCGCCTCAGCCTGAGAGTGGATGCCCCCACCAGCAACGTGCACTGTAATAGCAGGTTGCTTGACCTTAAGCTCAGTTACCGGCTGATTTACAATAGTCTGGAGCTCGCTTGTAGGAAAATACAGTTCAATATCTTTGTCGTTTACCTTAAAGCCCGTCTTACCGCCTTCATAGACACGCACGCGCGCATGAGCAGTTTTTCGACGACCAATTCCTTCAAAATATTTGTGTTTCGTTTCTGCAGGGCTCATATTATTCAGTCACGACTAAATTTTTCATCATAATCTTCCGGAGCTTGTTATCAGGAAGCATTCCATACACAGCCTTCCAAACAACCTCTTCAATACCCAGGCGCTTCCATACCTGCTCAAGCGTCTCATATGTCTCACCACCAGGATAGTGCGAGTGACGACGATACGTCTTCTCCTTCAGCTTCTTGGCCGAAAGCGCGAGTTTCGAAGCATTTACCACCGTAACAGTGACCTTCGGAGCGATATTTCGTTCAAAAGCAGGACTGTTTTTACCCATGAGGATAGACGCAGCTTCTGATGCCACTCGTCCCAATGCTCGTTCTTTTGCGTCAATCGTGTATTTCATGGTTGTAGAACTCTACTATACAAATTCGATAATTGCCATGGGTGCGCCATCGGAAATGCGGTGCGGCATCTTTACAATGCGCGTATAGCCACCCGCTCGGCTCTTATATTTTGGCGCGAGCTCGCTCATGATCTTCACGATAGGAGAGCCCGCCACCGGCTTTCTCTCCTCATTCACACCAAGTTTTGAGATAAGAAGCCGGCGCGCCGTAAGAGTTCCGGGTTTCCCCGTAGTGATGAGCTTTTCAACAAATGGACGAAGCTCCTTTGCCTTTGCCTCAGTTGTCGTAATATTTCCCTTCAGGATAAGATTCTTGGCGACCCAACGCAGCAACCCAAGTC
>CAYJBK010000019.1:0-11779 GCA_964368365.1 uncultured Candidatus Saccharibacteria bacterium | reverse complement strand
TTTTTTCAAGCAGAAGACGGCCGACGAGCTCTCTACGTGACTGGCGTGAAGACGTGTGCTCTTCCGATCTGAAGAGGATGATCAGCAGTGCAAGCAGCGCAACTTCTGCGGCAATGAGGCGGATGGAGAGTATCTGGTATTTAATGAGTGTATACGAGGCAATGATCACCCAGCTTGTGGTGAATATTGGACCAAGCCAGCTGTAGTCAAAGGCGCCGAAGATCGGCAGAATGACGACCGTCGTGACACCAAGAGCCGAACCGAGAATCGTGGCACCGATCACGTTTTTAAGCTGTTCTCGTATGTCGGTGCTTCTCTCTCTCCGGAACTTTTTGTAGAGGAGCCAGATGCCCAAGAGAAAAAAGAGCGCAAAATTAAGGTGAAAGAGAAATCCTAGTGAGCCGAATTCCCATCCTCGGTCGAGTCCCGCCCCCTGTACAATGAATGTATCTCGGATAACGAGGTCAGTCCCAAGATAGATATAGGCAAGCACGACTTCTAGGCTCATGAGGCTCCAGAATATTTTTGGATCGAGCTTCTTCTCTCCGGGAAAGAGCAGGCCAAAAGAAAAGAAGAATATACCGACGAGGGCTCCCACGAAGTGATTGAACCTATTGAGAAAGAGTAGTAGTGGATGCGAGTCTACTGCGTAGTACACGCCCATCGCAAAGGACCAGAGTGTGAGGGAAAGCGCAACTCCCGCATAGGCACGTGTACTGGGTTTCTTGCTTCCTGTGAGAAGAAAGATTGTGAATGCGAGAAAAATAATTCCTGCGATCCAATTTACAGCGCTGTACCCATTTAGGACAAACGAAAATGATTCGAGAAACGATCCCATGTATCTCTACAGTATATCTCGAAAAAAACAAAAACCGCAGGAAATTCCTGCGGTTTTTGTGGACAGAAGTCCTTTTGTGGAACGCGCCAACCGCGTAAGTTTTTATCTTACGGCGTCCTTGAGCGCCTTCGCCGCGCGAAACTTTGGCACGCGCATTGCAGGTACCTGCACCATCTCGCCCGTGCGAGGATTTCGTGCGCTTCGTGCTGCTCGCTCCTTTGCTGAGAAGATGCCGAGGCCAGCAATTGAAACCTCGCTACCGCCCTTGAGTGCCGAAACGACTGAGGAGATCATTGTTTCTACGGCCTCTTCTGCTGAAACCTTGGTTCCTCCGATCTTTGCGTACACTGCATCAACGATATCTTGCTTGTTCATAGTAGTCTGTTATCTAACTTGGCTAAAACAGTCGACCGCTTTAGCTAACATGTCTATGGCGTATAGTATACCCTGAGCCATTTTGGCCCGCAATAGAGCCGCGGGAGACCGCCTTTCGGGGGGGGATTGACAAACCCTACTTTGAATGCTAATGAAAGCACAGACGTTCGTCTACAACATGGATTAGAGAAGGGAGGGAAAATTGGAAATTATGAAGGCAAAGGTTACGTCGATCGTTCGGCATGGACCGCAAGGTCCTTATGCTGTCGCTACTTCTGACCAGATCAAAGGCTCAGTGACGTTCTCGCTCGAGCCGCCGGTTTGGGAAGAAGACAAGTGGCCCGAATCGGGCGATTCCGTGCACCTCAGCCAGCCTCGCGAGAAGCGTGGAGGATGGCGCGCGGAGAAGGCACGATTCTGGACGTTGTCCGACGATCGAGCAAGTACCTCAGCAACCTAGCAACAGAGCAATCTAGCAACCTAGCAACAAGGAGAATTCGAGAGAATGGCATACGATACGAAGCTGATAAACGGTGGGAACCCGAAAGGGCAGACTCCGCAGCATCGCGCGGTGATTCAGGATCTGATGGTGGTGCTCAAGGCGCCGGGTAAGTCTCGGTATGACCTCGCGGCGCCGCAGGATCCTCGTGGAATGGGTGATCGAACGATTTCGCTCGGTAACGTGAACGGTAAGCACCTCAGCTTCACGGTGCCGACGGGAGCGGATTCGCGCCAGGGCTATATCTTCTATCCGCCTGATTCGGTGACGCTCGATCACTGCGTGACCAAGATCAGAGAGCTGGAACAGAGCCGGATCAACTGGCGCGCTCTGGCGAAGGAGATGAAAGACGCAGAGGAGAAGGCGAAGCAAGAGGCGAAGAAAAGGGGTCAGGAGCTGGCGCATCACGCGCCCAAGCCCGTCGGACCCCCCCCTGCGCCGAATCCTGATCCACCCGTCCTCGATCCCAAGGGTCCCGTGAAGTTCGAGGGTTGGAACGGCACCTCAACGCTGCCTCCTTCCCTCGTGCGGGTTTTGCTCACGGTGTTTCCCCCGATGCGGGTGCAGACGATCTTCGGGGTAAAGATCACTCAGACCGGAGCAGTAAGCCAGGTCCAGCGGGACCGCTGCGAGATCGGCGAGTTCAAGCCCGAGGGTCTCAGGGTGATGGTGTACACGCAGGAACAGAAGCACACCGTCAAGTTCGATTGTTTGATTGATCCGTACCTGCTCAAGCAGCAAGAGGCTGGGTTTGTTGACGGTCTTCGTCTTCAGGCTCAGAGGAAGGCTGCAGAGGACGGTCCCAAGATCAAGCCCACTGATGGCGCGACCGGAGGCGACGAGGGCGTGAAGAAGCCCAAGTCTCCGCCTGCTGCACAGAAGGCGTCTTCGACTCCGGCTGACAAGAAGCCGAAGGAGAAGAAGGGCAAGAAGGTGCGCGGAGAGACCGGCTGGCGTGGGATCACGGGCGATCCCGAGAAGGCCATGCTGGTACTAAAGGCGATCTTCAAGATCGTCGGTACCGGTATCTTCTGGCCAGATGAGCACGGCGCCGCATTGGAGCCGCTCTTGCCGGAGTCGATGCAGGGAGCGGATCCTCGATCGCGAGGGAAAAGCTTCTCTTCGATGTCTCTGGTCAAGAATCCCTTCCTCTCACACCAGGTGAAGCAGGGGAAGGTTCCGAGCCACAAGATCAACGGCTACAAGATCACAGAAGCCGGTCTCAAGTTCATCGGGGAGGACAAGAAGCAGGAAAAGAAAGCCGAGAAGCCGAAGCCCGCGAAGACATCGAAGGTTCCGAAAGGAACCGAGGATACTGCTGAGCTGATGAGGCTCGCGGCCCCGGCGCTGGCTGTTGCTCCCGAGCTGGCGGAGATCGAGTCTCAACTCGAAATCCTCAACGCTCGAAAGGCGAAGCTTCTCGCGAAGGCACCGCCCGAGTCAACGGAGGCCTTGAGTCGTCTCAAGGTCATCATGCAGGCTCTCACTGTCCCCAAGCGCTAATCCATGATCCATTTCCCGCAGTAACATGCGGAAGACCCCGAGCAGCAATGTTCGGGGTTCTCTTTTTTCTTCCCTGCGATCGTATCTCGGGATCCTTTCTCATGCTAATACGCACCGTCTGCGCGAGAGGGTGCTCAATCAGTTTTGGTTTTGGCTGAAGCAATAGTAGACTTTCAGGACTAGAGGTCTTCTGGCGAAAGCCCGGTTTTCTTACTTATCCTGGAAAGCATTCGCGGGCCGACCTCTTCTCTTTCGTGAAATGCCCATACATAATCATTCCAACCACTTCTATTCAAGATGATATGGGAAGACGCTTTGTGGCGTTTTACGCACCAGCCGATGCGTAGCAAAGCAGCCAAAACTTCCTTTGCCTTCGTGGCTGGCCACGAAGGGCTCATGCAGTCGGACTAAACGCAACACCACCAAAAGGTATCGCTGCGCCCTCAGTTTCCAAACGATCTGCGAGAATCCGCAGTGAAAGCGCTTCTACGCGAGCAATCGCTTCTTCGCGGGTTTTTCCGTAACACAGAGCACCGGCAAGCTCAAGAACTTCCGCTATCCAGCGGCCGTCTTTTTCCTGCTCTGTTTCTATAGAGAATTTATTCATACCTAAAACCATACGATACTATAGACGCGAAAGCAATCTGCTTAGTGACGCACTTTCTTCTACCGTGCAAACTCGATCGTGCGCATCTCGCGGATGACCACAACCTTGATTTCGCCGGGATATTTCAGGTCTTCTTCTACTTTCTTCGCTATTTCACGAGCAAGCTTCTGTGCTTCAAGGTCTGAGAGTGCTTCCGGACGGACGAATACGCGGATCTCGCGTCCTGCCTGGATGGCGTAGCTTTTCTCAACGCCGGTAAAGGAGTTGGCGATGGCCTCAAGATCTCCCAAGCGCTTCAAGTAGTTCTCTACTGAGTCGCGGCGAGCGCCAGGCCGGCCTGCTGAGAGAGCATCGACTGTCTGTACGATGATAGATTCGATCGTCTCGTAGGGGTACTCCTCGTGGTGCGACTGCATGGCCACTATGACGCGGGGATCCACATTGAATTTCTGGAGTATTCGGCGTCCGATGTCTACGTGTGTGCCAGCTACCTCGTGGTCTATGGCTTTGCCGATGTCATGGAGAAGCGCTCCAGCTTTTGCTACGGCAACGTCGGCTCCCAGTTCCTCTGCGAGCATGCCCGCGAGGTGTGCCATTTCTACAGAGTGCTGAAGCACGTTTTGGCCATAGCTGGTGCGGAAGTGGAGCCGGCCGAGGATGGCCACGAGGCGGGGATCGAGGTTGAAGACGCTGGTTTCGTACGCCGCTCGCTCGCCATTTTCTTTAATGATCTTGTTGATATCGCCCTGTGCTTTCTGAACGGCTTCCTCGATGCGCGCAGGTTGAATGCGACCGTCGGTAATAAGGTTTTCGAGTGCTTGCTTAGCGATATGGCGGCGGACAGGGTCAAAAGCTGAGAGAACGATCGAGCCTGGTGTGTCGTCGATCAAGACTTCCACGCCAGAGGCGCGCTCAAATGCGCGGATGTTGCGGCCTTCTTTGCCGATGATCTTGCCTTTGATGTCGTCAGAAGGGATTTCGACTGTGGTAGACATCACACTTGATGCTGTGGAAGAGGCGAGACGCTGGACGATGGAGGTCAAGATATCTTTTGCTTTCCGGTCGAGCTTCTCAACCCCCTCGCGTTCAAGTTTTTGCATGCGAACCACGAAGTCTTCCTCGTGGTTGCGTTCAATTTTTGAGAGTATTTCCTCTTGCGCCTGCTTTTCTGTGAGGCGGGCAATGCGTTCAAGCTCTGTTGTCTTCGCGTCTTCCAGCTGCTGAGCTCGGTCGCGAGCGTCTCTTACCTCACGGAGCTTCTCTTTCAGCTGCTCCGCTTCCTTGTCTATGTCTATCTGACGCTTATCGAGCGTTTCGTCCTTTTTTATAAGACGCTCTTCGGTGCGTTTAAGCTCAGTTTGCTTCTCGCGCTCCTCTCGTTTGGCTTCTTCGAGGCGGGCGAGGGCTTCGTTTTTTGCGTCTTCTGTGACTCGGGCAGCTTCCGATTTGGCATCAAGCAAGATCTGCTTGACGGTGAGTTCCATGGAACCTTTCTTGGCGAGGAGGATCAGCCAGCGTAAAAAGTATCCAAGGACAATACCAAAAAGGCCACACCCGGCGGCTATGAAGAGTACGGTGGTCGTGGTCATTGGTCGGGTTCTTAACTTGCGTTTCCCAAGAACACCCCTGGCCTAGAAGAGTACTAACTATAAGACTACACGGGTAGAGTGGTAGGAGAGCGTCTGGATTGATGTCTCGATCGCATGGTCTTCGGTACGTCTTTGAAGGGAGAGGTAAGGACCGTCCGTGTCAGGCATTAAAGTCGGGGCGGACGGGGAAGGGTACTGGCAAATGATTAAATAAATGAACATATTCATACTACCAGCTTGACATTCTTTTGTCTATTTGAACGAGATTGGGGGAAGCAGACGTACTAACTGCATATTTTCACAACGGCTTCGCCGCTCACAGAACTATGGTCGTCCTAAAAACATGAAATAGACGGAAGGCACAGCCATCCGATTTCATGTTTCTATTACTCCCTAGTTCTTAAGATCGTCTGCAGATGTTGTGAATATATGTATTTAGTACGTCTGCTGGAATTAGCCGTTTCTGATATACTTCCCGCATGAAGGAACAGATCGAAGAACTTCCAAAACCTGAGGGACCTCATGCCAAATGGCGCCAGGATGTGAAAAGAGAAGAGTGGATATCTACCTCAATGGGCGACAATCCTGAGGATCCTGGACAAATTGAGCAGAATCGTGAAGTCATGGATGCGCGAATCAAAGGATTAGGCGAAGTGATGAAGGATGCTGACTTTTGGTGGCAGCTCGATGGCGGAATGAATATTTCCGCTCAGGAGGGGGAGTATGTCCGTGTTCATGCCGATATTGATATTTCTCTCAAGTCGGAAGAACTTGAGAAAGCGGAGGAATACTTAAAAGAACGTGGCTATGGATTTTTTGTTACATACAAGCGAGACCGTGAGGGAGAAGACGGGTCACGTGTATTTCGGCGCGTGGGGGCTGCGGATCTACTCCGCGAAGATATGCTCACAGGGGAAGAGAAAGACCGGCATGTAAGTGATCGTATCGCGGCTATTGATGACCCGACCGGGAAAATAAGAAATGATGCGGGTTTTGTATCCGCAGATCTAGCAATAGTGGAACGGGATTCCGACGGGCATTATCGCGGACGATTGGGTGTTGTAATGCCGGACGAGTGGATGGCTGGCCGCAGGATTGAGTTCAAGGGTGTTGAGATCAATCTTTCTCACCCTGCTCGTTTCATGTTCAATAAAATTATATGGGACCGCCCTCACGATAGGCGGGATATTGAGCGATATGCGAAAGCGGGTTCGATTACTTTAACGGATCTTACAGAGCTTGAACCTGTGCTTGACGAACTTTTTTCAAGAACTCAAAGCGAGATCGCACAAGAAAATGATGAGAATAAACGAAATCGTATCATCAGAAGGATTGAATACGCAAAGGAAATGCTCGGTAAACTTCACGAGTGGGTGTATTGAGAATCTACCGCGATTGTGGTATTCATTGCTCGGGGGCGTACTACATCTTCGTGTATTCAACGGGAGGCCGCATGGACGAGTTTGAGGTTCCGGGAAGCGTGACGGAAACGGTGGAGGTGGGGACTCCGGAGGCGCCGCGCCAGGCCGCCGTCACCAATGTCATGTTCTGCCACAATCCTGTGGCGTGTTTGGGTAGGAGGTTCCAGAGCCTTCCCGACAGGCGGACTGGGGAGCGGGCCCGAACCGTGAAGATGTGTCAGAAGTGTGGCACGATCATGGAGCGGATTTCCCGAAGCTCTCGGGGCGGGATGATCTGGAAGGTGATTCCGACCACGCTCGCGGAGTACAACGAGACGATCAACAGGCAGATTGCTGCCGCGAAGGCGGCGGCTACTCCTCCTGACCAGGATATGGGCGATCGCTAGCTCGGCCGCCAACGTTTAGTATGAGAGGGCTCCGTGCACGCTGCGCGGGGCCCTTCTTCTTTTTTATCTACCTGAACTTTTCGTTGCGCAGTTAAAAAAAGCAACCCGCCAGCGATCGAGGATCGGTAGCGGGTGCGGAGAGATGCCGACAGGTGCGGAGGAGATCAGTCTTCCTCGTACCGCTCTCGTGCGAGAACAGGCTCTTCTCTCTCGGGCGGCTTTTCGGACCCAGCGTCTCCAGGAAGTGCGAGTACGTCTTCCACTTCGACTGTGGCCGATACGTGGTCGTGCTGCTCGAGGAGCGCTGAGGAGGTGGCTTCCTCGCGCTCGATGGCAAGGCCGCCTTCCTTTCCTGCGCTGATGTGCAGGAGTTCGCGGAAGTCGGCTTTTGTCTTCGCGTAACTTCGAGTGAGCTTGTCTAGCTCCTTGCGCAGTTTTCGGCGTCTTTCGCTGCATCGCTTTTTTCGAGCAATGACCTGTGGATCACGGCTTCCGGTTGCGTCTGCCTCGATCGCTCTCGTAAGTGCAGCGATCGAGTCTTCGAGGGTCGTGTACGCGTTGTCATAGCGTACTTGCTTTACCTGTAGTAGCACGCGGACACGCGCTCGATATTCTTCGCCGGGACGTGGTTGGCTAACATTTTCGATCAGGAACTGCTCGAAGTTCAGTCGACCTTGGTTGATGAGCACATAGCCCACGGCTGCACCGATGATGCTTGCAGCAGCTCCACCGAGGAGACACAGAGTTGTGTGTGGTGCGTAGAACAGTGCGACGAGCGTTGTGACGATGGGTGTTCCGGTTGCTACCAGCGAGGCCCGAAAACACCAGATTCGTGCCAGAGACAGCAGGGCTCTTGCCAGAAGTCGGTCGATGTCGTTGCTTGTGGGCAAGGAGGGAAACTTCATCTCGGCACCTCCTGGTGCAGCACTGGTTGGTGTAACAAAAATCACCCGGGGACTATCCCAGGGTGATTATGCGCACAAGTTATTCAGTTCGCAAGTGAAAAACTTATCGTGTCTTTGATTTCATGATCTCATCCACAATGCCATACTTTTTAGCTTCTTCGGCAGACATGAAGAAGTCGCGGTCAGTATCTTTCTCTATCACATCAAGTGGCTTACCGGTATTCTTCGCGAGCAGTTTATTGAGCATGTCCTTCGTCTTCAAGATATGCTTTGCGCTGATGGCAATGTCAGACGCCTGGCCCTCGGTGCCTCCGAGGGGCTGGTGGATCATCACCTCGGCGCTGGGAAGAATGAATCGTTTGCCTTTCGTGCCAGAAGAGAGAAGGATCGCTGCGCCGGATGCTGCGATACCTACACAGATCGTTGCAACGTCTGCTTTGATATGGTTCATCGTATCGAAGATCGCCATTGTGGATGTTACCGATCCACCTGGGGAGTTGATATAAAAGCTGATATCTTTCTTCTGGTCCTCGGACTCCAAGAAGAGGAGCTGTGCTATGACGATGTTTGCGGTATGATCGTCGATCGGCCCACCAAGGAAGATTATACGCTCCTTCAAGAGGCGTGAGTAAATGTCGTAGGCGCGTTCTCCGAACGTTGTTTTTTCTATAACCGTAGGAATTAAGATAGACATAGATTTTTACGCTAGACTTTCTAAGAATTCAAAAACTTTTTCGTCTTTCAGCACGTCCACTGCGTACATCGAGGCTCGTTCCGCGTTTACGTCTTTGTAGTACGCAACGATTTTTTCAACTTCTGCTGCGACCTCTTCCGCTGTCGGTTCAATTTTTTCCGCTGCGGCGATCTTTTTCATGATCAGCTTCACCTTCAATCTCTTTTCTGCCGAAGGGGCATGCTCCTTTCGGAGATCTTCCTCACTTTTCTTGATCCGAGTAAGGTATTCTTTAAATTCAAGCCCCATCGATTCAATGTTGTACTGAACTTCCGCAAGCATCTGGTCCGTCTCGCGTTCGATGAGGAGACGGGGGAGGACTAGAGTCGTTGCTTCACTGAGCTTGTCGAGCACGGCGACCCGACGCTTCTGGCGGTTTCGCTCTTTTTTCTCGAGAGTCATGTTCTCCTGTACCTTTTTCTTGAGGTCCTCCACGTTCGTAAAGGAACCGAGCGACTGAGCAAATTCATCGGTGAGTGCGGGCGCCACCACGTCATCCTTTCCTTTTATCTGGTTTCTCAGTTCCGTGATAACCGTCTCTACTTCCTCATCGGTCACGTCCGTTGAGTCAAGGGGCCCCTGGAGCGCTTCCTTGGTGAGCGCTCGGTAGTCGGGAAGCGTCACTTCTGGCGCCACAGCTGTTTTAATTTTAAACCCCAGCGGGTTATTCCGGGCCATCTTGGTGATAGTAATGTCGGGGCGTCCGATCGCATCTATCTTTTCGGTTTCAATAACGTCTCGGTAGATCTTTTCTAGCGCCAGAACGGACATTTCTTCAAGTACAGACACTTCCCCGAGCTTTTCCAAGATCACTGATTCTGGAATGTGACCCTTCCGGAAGCCGTCTATGGTCGCGGTGTCAGTGAGCCGCTTAATGGCTTGTTTCCAGTACGCTTCAAACTGTGCTGCTTCGAGCTCTCCCTCGATTTGTACCTCTGAACCGGGGAGTTGGGTGACTTTTGTTTGCATGGTGTTATGTTCGACACACTTTACATGTTTTGACAAGAAACATCAAGCCGCCCTTTTCCGGGCGGTATACGGCAATTGCTTGATGGGTGAGGACTGCCTACTGGAGCTCCTTATCGATGCTCCCGACCTCAGCGTCTACGTTTACGCTCTCGATTGCTCCGAAGTCTGCCTGTATCTCTTCAAGCGTGTCGCCATTTGCTGCCGCCTGATTTTGTACTGCCGCCTGCTCTCCTCCGGGTGTTGTCTCAGAGCCGACCGAGCTCTGACCAATGCCTTTTGTTCGATAGATGTAGAGTCCACCAGCCGCGAGTACTATGAGAATAATAACTGCTGCGATGATCGCTCCCATGCTGCTTTCTTTATTTTCGTTTTCCATGGTATGTAGATTAGTTTTCTTACTGCTGTGGAGCAGACGAGGTTGCTGCTGCAGATCCCGTCGCAGTGGGAAGGCCAGCCTTGAGAAGCGTGATTAAATCACTCATCGTAAGGTGCGCGGTCCGCACTTCCGTTGCCGCGTTCTTGAGGGCGTCCATAAGGATTTTCCTGGCATCCTTGGCGTTCTTCTCGAGAAGAGTAGTTTCTGTAAGCGCAGGAAGTGCTGAAACGCTGCGTGCGGCTGCTTTCCAGAGCTCGTGTGCTTCTGTTAGTTTTACTGTCGCCTTGGCAACATCCTTGCCTTCCGCTCGGAGCTTGCTAATGCGGGTTTCAATCTTGGCACCTACGCCAGCCTGCTTTTCAAGAATCGATATGAGCCGATCGGCGGCTCGTTGCATGAATTCCTGTACGTGAGTTCTTTTTGTTTCTTCAATCTTTGCTTTTACTTCGGCGCGTTTTTCTGTGCTTGAGGCACTCTTCGCTGTTTCTGCGGCGAGCACGAGAGAGCTCATGCTGAGCACCATTCCTGCCGCAAGTGCAAGTGGAATATATTTTTTCATATATGCCCATCGTATCACTCGCCTGTGTGCGTTGTCTAATTTTCTGGAGTTGCTTTGGGAGGAGTACCACCGAGCGGCTTAATATCGATTTTCCAGCCAGTGAGCTTTGCCGCCAAGCGTACATTCTGGCCACCCTTTCCTATGGCGAGCGAGAACTGGTCTTCCGCTACGGTTACGATTGCTTGTCGTTCTGTCTCGTTCAGCTCCACTTTTGCAATCTTAGCAGGGGAGAGCGCGCTCGCGATGAGCGTTTCAGCTGAAGACGACCACTCTACGATGTCAATTTTTTCACCGCCCAGCTCGTTTATTACGGTCGAAACACGTACGCCGCGCTGGCCGACGCATGAGCCAACGGGATCAATATTCGAATCGGTCGAAGTAACGGCAATTTTAGATCGAGAGCCTGCTTCACGCGCGATTGACTTTATAACGACGGTCCCGCTTGCAATCTCTGGGGTTTCTACGTCAAAAAGTTTCGCGATGAACTGAGGATGTGAGCGGGAAAGGCGCAGGTTTATCCCGCGCGGGGTTTCCTCTACGGCGTAGAGATAGGCGCGGATACGCTCGCCTTGGCGGTAGTGCTCTCCCGGGATTTGCTCTTCGTGAGCCAGGATACCCGTGGTGCGGCCAAGATCAACGAAGACGTTGCCTTTTTCGATGCGCTGCACGCGGCCAACGACGATCTCGTTCTGGCGCTTGCCATAGTCCTCGAGTACCGACATTTTTTCTGCTTCACGGATACGCTGGATGATGACCTGTTTTGCGGTTTGGGCGGCGATGCGGCCGTAGTCCTCCTTGCTTTCAAGCGGGAAGATGAGCTCTTCTCCGAGAGCCACGTCTTTTTTCATCTTCCGGGCGTCCTCGATCATGATGTGGTGCTCCTCATTAAAGTGTACTTTCTGGTCCGCGTCAGGGGATTCTGGTTCCTCGCTTAAGGTACCTTCCTCGGTGTCCGCTTTGAGCATGGATTCGTCTACGACGATGCGTACCTGGAAAAATTCTGTTTTGCCGGAGGCGAT